>JAVLFO010000168.1:0-19019 GCA_046052805.1 Aquabacterium sp.
AGCGTCAGATGTGTATAAGAGACAGTGTTTGGCGCCAGTTGCAGTTTTTGCCCTTTTGCGTCGCTCAGTTGCACCTGTACGGCGCCAAAGCTCTCGATGTAGGTGCTTTCGCCTGTGCGGTAACTGCCCGGCATGGCGCGGCTTTGAATGCTGGGGTCAATGGGCGTGATGGCCACGGTGACGGGGCCAGACACGGGTGCATTGGTGCTGGCGTTGACAAAGCCATTGGCCGGCAGCGTGACCTGTGCGACAGTGTTGGGCACCGTGACCGTGCCGCCAGTGGCGCTGGCCACCGCTTGCGTGCGACTGAGAGGGGCCAGGTTGATGATGGTGTGGCTGTCGGTGTTGGCGCCCACGGTCACGCGCGATTGGCCGTCGGTGAAGCCTGCCCGGCTGGCCTGCACATTGACGGTTTGACCACCGGGGGTGCTCAGGTCAAACGCGCCGGTGCTGTCTGTGGTGACACTGCTGTTGCCCAGGGTCACGGCCACATTGGCCAGGGGCTCGCCCGTGCTGGCGCTGTAGACCACGCCCGTCACGTGGGCCGTGGTGGCTTGGCCTGGCGGCAGGCCGCCGGTGTTGTTGCTGGTGCTGCTGGGTGATCCACCGCCACCGCAGGCTTGCAAGGTCAATGTCAACGCAGCAGCCAAGCTGAGGCCCGCCCGCCAATGGGTCTTGTTCATGTCGTGTCCCTGAGTTTCTCGTGTACGCACGATGGCGCGCGCGTAGTCTAGGCTCAAGACCCTGCCGGCTCATCCCTCCAAAGTGGGCGTTCTGCTGTTACCCATGGCGAGTTCCACCGGTTCAGAGGGGAGACACATTTCAGCCAGCGAGAGCCTGGAGCCGGTAGCTCAGCAAGCCCAGCAGCTCGTGCATGGCGTGCTCGGTTTTAACCAGCGCGGAGCTTTGCGGCAGGTAGTAACCCAGGCCGCTCGGCGGGACATACCTGGCGTCCACGGGCAGTGGGCAAACGTCGATGCCCTGCGCCGCAAACGCCAGTCGCGCGCGTCGCATGTGCATGGCCGACGTCACCAAGGTGATCCGCTTGACCGTTGGCAGTTCGCGGGCCACGGCCACGGCGTTGCCCCGGGTGGATGTGGACAGGGTTTCCGCGTGCACCTGTTCGGCCTGCGCGCCCAAACGGATGAGCAGCGATCGGGCCAGCTCGCTCTCGGTCAGCCCGGGCCTTTGCCCGCCCCCTGAGACCACCACCGATCGGCCAGGCAAGACTTCGCCGGTGGCCCACAAGGCCATGGTGCGGCGCAGGCTGACCTCGGTCAATGCGGCAAAGTCTTGTGCGTTGCTGGCAGCTTGGTCCAAGCCGCCTGTCAGCAGCACCAAGGGGCGCTCTCGCTCGGCCAAGCAGGCTGCAGGTGCGTCGCCAGGTGCTTCCAGCCATCCCACCAGCAGGTTGGCGCCCAGCGGCGTCATGAGGACCAAGCACAGCCCCAGCAAAGCCTCTGTCGCCAACTTGGCCGCCTGGGCCCAGCGGGCTCGGTCCTGGCCGTGACATGCCCAGCGCAAAGCCAAGCACAGCAAACCCAAGCCCAGGGGCGACAAGATCACATGGCTCACGGTGCTGGCAACTCCCTCATGGCTGGCCCCCAATGAAAAACAGCGCTCCCTCGTTGAGGTGAGCGCTGCGTGGGGCACGCGGTCGGTTCACGACCGCGGCATGTTACTTGATGAGGCTGAACCAGCCCGAAGGCAGCGTGATGCGGAAGACATCGCCACGGCCATCGGTGAAGCCCCAGTTGCCCGTGGCCCAGATGTTGTCGCCGTTGAAGTCCAGGGCGCCAGAGCCCTCGCTGCGGTAGTCGTAGTACGCGTTGTACGAGGCGCCGAAACGAACCAGCTTGGAGGCACGTGTACCGTAGGGGTTGATTTCGATGAACAGGTTCTGGTTCTTGGCCCAGACGCTGTTGGTCTTGTCATAGGTGTTCATGAACACCCAGCCCTTTTTGGCCTTGTTGTAGACCTTACCGAAGTGCATGCCCAGGGTCCACGAGCCACCGTCCAGTGTGGCGTAGGGGTAGATCTTGGTGCCGCAGCTGTAGGAGTTGCCCGAGATCAGGGTGCAGTTGGCGGTGGTCGAGGAGGCGATGTTGACGGCTTCGATCCAGTCGTTGCGGTTGTTTTGCGAAACGAACATCTCTTCGCCGTTCGGACCCCATGCCCAGCCCGAGTGGGTGGCGTCGGCAGCGATGCGGATCGGGTCAGAGTAGTTGGGCAAGAAAGCCTTGGGGCCGTCGGCGACCGAGCCGAGGTCGGCGTCATACGAGCCGGTGTAAACACGCTGCCAGTGCACCAAGGTGCGGGCACCCGAGGGCGACATCTCAACCATGTTGGGGCGCGAGATGTAGGGCGCTGCCGTGGCGGGGGTGTTGATCGCGGTGCAACCCACCTTGGCGTTGGTGCAAGAGCGCTGCAAGCTGCCCATCACCGTGTTGGTTTGCATGTCGTAGCTGAAGATGGCCACGGGCTTGTAGGTGCCGCTGGAGATGGAGGTGTCCATCACTTGCCACGCCCAGTAGCGCGAGTCATTGGACGAGTCGCCTTCGACGTCGTTCATGATTTCAGTGCCGGTGTAGTTCGAGAAGGCGCTGCTGAAGTCGCGGATCACCACAGGTGTCGACTGGGCCCCGGTGGTGGGGTTGATGTCGGTGTAATAGAAGGTCATGCCTGGCTTCTCACCAGCGACGGCTTGCGCCAAAGGGATCGAGCGACCGACAAAGTACAGGCGGTAGGGGTGTGCACCCGAGTAGTCCCAGCGCAGTTCGTTGACCTCGCCCAGCGAGCGGACCGTGGACTTGTCCGCCACCGTCGGCTTGATCTTCAGGGCGGTCATCATCTTGTTGTCAGATGTGCGGTAGATCCAGGCGCTGGTGCTGTTGTCGCCGTGAACCAGTACGAACTCGCCAGTGGTGTTCGATGGGGTGTAACGCGAGTACACGATGGCCGAGATGGGGCTGGCGTGATTGACGTAATCACCCACCAGTTCGGACTTGTCGGCCACGCGGGTCACCGTGAACTTGGTGTTCGGGTCGGTTTGCGCCACGCCCTTGGTGGGATAGACACCCGTGTTCGGAATGGCCAGCATCCGTGTGTCTTGGATCAGGGTGACGGCAGGCGCGACGTTGGCGGTGTAGTTGGCCGTGACGCCCGCTGCAGACGATACCGTGACCGTACAGGCGCCAGAGCCGCTGCAAGCGCCACCCCAGCTGGTGAAGGTGTAGCCAGAGGCAGGCGCCGCGCTCAGGGCCACGCTGCTGCCGTATGCGTAAGAGGTGCTGCACGATGCGCTAGAGCAGCTGGTGCTGCTGCCAGAGGCCGTGGACGTGACCGTGCCTGAGCCCTGGTTGGTCACCGTCAGGGAATAGTTGTTGAGCGTGAAGTTGGCCGAGACGGCTTGTGCCGAGCCCATGGTCACGCTGCAGGTGGATGCCGTGCCAGAGGGCGCGCAAGCGCCACCCCAGCCCGCGAAGGTCGAGCCCGTCGAGGCGGCTGCGGTCAGGGTGACCGGCGTGCCCGAGGTGAAGGAGCCCGAGCAGGATGTGGCGGCGGCCGTGCAGCTCACGCCCGAAGGGGCGGAGTTCACAGTGCCCGAGCCTTGCTTGCTCACGCTCAGGGTGTAGCTCACTGGCGGTGGTGGCGGCGTGGCCGTGAAGTTGGCCGTCACGTTCTGTGCTGCCGTCATGTTCACGGCGCAAGTGGCTGCCGAACCGGCGCATGCGCCGCCCCAACCCGAGAAGGTGTAGCCCGACGAAGCTGCAGCGGTCAGAGTGACCGAGGTGCCTGTGGTGAAGGAGCCCGTGCACGAAGTGGCGGTGGCTGCGCAGCTGACGCCCGCTGGCGCCGAACCCACGGTGCCCGAGCCTTGCTTGGTCACGCTCAAGTTGTAGGTGACGGGAGGGGGCACTGGCGCCGGTGTGGGAGCGGGCACAAAGGTGGCTGTCACGCTTTGCGCCGACGACAGGGTGACGCTGCAGCTGGTGGTGCCGGCGCAGGCACCACTCCAGCCGGAGAAGATGTAGTCGGTCGCGGGGGTGGCCGTCAAAGCGACGACGGCGTCAGCGGCGTAGTCGAAACTGCAGGTCGAGGCGCTCGCGCAACTGATGCCGGCGGGGAGGGACGTCACGCCGCCAGAGCCCTTGGTGGTGACACTCAGTGCGTACGTGACGGGAACCGTGTTTTTTCCGTTGCCGCTGCTTTGCGATACGCCATTGGCCGAACCGGTCGACGAGCCCTGGGCGGTTGCCGTGCTGTTGCCGCTCGTGGCTGCCGCGGTTGCTGGGTCACCCCCACCGCCGCCGCCGCACGCCGCCAGCATGGCCACCGTGGTGGAGGCTGCTGCCAGAGCCAGTCGGGTTTTCAAAACGGTTGCAAAACGGTACATATCGGAATCCTTGAGCCTTTTGGGGCTGGACATGCCATGGGGCACGCTGGTGTGCATGGCCTGCATGGTGCCTGCCGCCGGCTCGGAACATGTTTCGAGTTATGTCCTACCCAGGGTGTGAAGACTTTCACGAATCCAATCGCAGAAAGACATCCTCTCCTTAGGGGGTGGCATGCCGGCGCGCCACAATAAGCAACGAAATTGAAGCGTTTCGTTACAAACTCGGGTAGGTCAGGGGCATTTGTCGAGATGGCCGACCGCATGGTTTGCGGTGTTTGGTCATTTCACGCCAAATGGGGAGCTTGCTCCCAGGACAAGGGCTGTAAGCCCTGCCGCCAAAAGCCGTGCATTTTCACCCGTAAAACACAGACACCCGATGTTGGCGCTGGTTTTGAGGTGTCAGTTGGTAACTAGGGGGGGCTGCCCAGGCTGCTTTGGTAAACCTGCAGGTAATGCGCGGCCATCGATTGAGACGAGTAATGGGCGTGCACGCGGTCTGCGCCAGCCAGCCCCATGGCCGAACCCCCATCGGTAGACGAAAGGATGTGGTGCAGTGCCTGCGCCAAAGCTGCGGGTGTTCTGGGCGGTACGATCAGGCCCGTCTGCCCAGGCACGATGATGCGATGGACCTCGCCCACGTCGGTGGCGATCACCGGGCAGCCGCAGGCCATGGCTTCCAGCAGCACCATCGGAAAGGCCTCTAGAACCGAGGGCAGCACGAACACATCCATGGCGGCGTAGATCAAGGGCGTGTCGCGCCGGTTGCCCAGCAGTTGCACCCGGTCTTGCAAGCCTGCCTGTGCGATGAGGGCCTCGAGCGCGGGGCGGGCCTCGCCGTCGCCTGTCAGCAAGGTGTGGGTGTGCGCCAAGACCGGGTCGCGCAGCGCTTCAATCAGGTAGGGCAGGCCTTTTTCGTCAGAGAGCCGCCCGACAAAGCCAATCACCGGACGCGCGGGGTCGATGCTCAGCCGCTGTCGGGCTTCTGCGCGCGTGCACTGGCGTGCAAAGCGCGCGGTGTCGATGCCGTTGTCGATCTGGTGGACCTGGGCGCTGGGCACAAAACGGTGCAGTTCCTGAGCCACGGGCGTCGAGACGGCGATGGCCGCGTCGTTCAGGCGGGCCAAGCGCTTGTCCAGGAAGGCGTACAGCTGCAGTGCCCGGGTGTTCGTCAGCCAGTTGTGGTACGTGGTGACCAGCCGGAAGCGGCCCGCCAGGCGTCCAGGCAAAGCGTAGAAGGTGGTTTTGTATTTGTGGCTGTGCACCAGCTCGATGCGCTGCTCGGCGATGTACTGGTTCATGAGGGCCAGCGCCCGCCGGTCCAAGGGGCCGTGGCAGGGGATGCGGATCACGCCCTTGGCGTGGCCTTCGACGGCTTGCAGCACCTCGGTGTTGCCGCCGTTGCCGCTGTCAAAGGCGGCCACATGGATGTCGACCCCCAGGGCTGCGAGTTGTCGCACCAACTCGGCGGTCATGGACTCGGCACCGTGAAAACCGGTGCTGCTGAGCAGGTGAAGCACACGCATGGCGTCAGGCCGCTGGTTTGAATTTGCGCACGGCCGAGACCGCCACGGCGCGCAGGTTGGCGTCGCTGAGCATGGCCACCCCAAACACCACGGCCACCAAAACGGCTGCGCCGCCCAGGCGGGCGACGTGGTTGACCAGGCCAAACAGCGAGGTTTGCGAGGCCACGATCAGGCAGGCCGCACAGGCCAAGGCGGCCTTGAGCAAGACCGAACCTTGGGGCAGCGCCCGCAGGTCAGAGGGGCAGAAGGCGAAGAACAGCAATTGCAGGCCCACCACCGAGAAGCCGGTGGCGTAGACCGCGCCCATCATCCCAAAGTGCGGGATGAGCACGACATTGGCCCCGGCGTTGATCAAGGCTGACACGATGGTCAGCATGAAAACCGTTTTGGAGCGTTTGTGCAGCAGCAAACCTTCGGCGCACGCCCAGATCATGGCGCGCACCAAGAAGAAAACCCCGGCGGTGATGAACACAGGCGAGGCGCTGGCCTTGTCGGCGCTGGCCAAGATGGTCAAAAAGTCTTGTCCGGCAATGATCAAGCCCGTGGACAGCGCAAAGCACACGAACACCAGCGGGCGCAAGACGCGCAGCTTGACCGCGCGCACAGCGGCGGCGCCTTCGGTGGCGTAGACACGGGTGGTGACGGGGGTGAGGGCCTGGCTGAGGGCGGTGTTGACCAGCTGGTCGATGTAGATGGCCAGTGAGAAGCCGATGCTGTAGATGCCGATGACGGCAAAGTCGTCGATCAACCACTTCATCATGAAGCGGTCGATGTACCAAAGGCCGATGTTGGAGAGCTCCATCAGGGCCAGGGGCATGCCGTAGTGCAAGCCCATTTTGACTTCTGACCAATCGAAAGATGCGCGCGCGATCGGCAGGCTGGGCACCAGCCACAGCAGCAGCCCACCGATGACCACGATGTGCACAGCGAGCTTGGCCATCAGCACGCCGGAAGCCGAGGCCGTGAGCCAAATCAGCACAGGCACGATGGCACCCACCGTCAGCCATCGCCACACCACCGACAAGGTGGCGTTGATGCCCGAGCGCTCTTGGGCCTGCAGCACACGCAAGGCCAAGGCGCCCCAGGCCAGGGGCAGCACCTGCGCCAGCGCCAAGAACACCACGGTGGGTTGATCAAGCCAGCCGGTGGCGGCGGCCCCAGCTGCGATCACCATGATCAAGGCCCACCCCACCAGACCCATCAGGGCCGGCGCCGCCAGCATGTTGGTGGCATATCGGCGCATGCCATCGGCTTCGCCTTTGTGTGGGTAAAAGCGCATGGCCCCGTCGCTGGCGCCCAGCTTGAGCAGCGCCACCAGCACCAACATGCCCGACTCCCAGTAGCTCAGCACCCCAAACTCTTCGCTGCTGAGCAAGCGGGTGGTGATGGGGAAGGACACGAAGCCTGCCGCCAACACCAGCACATTGGCCAGTGCGTAGAGGGCGAAGTGGTGCGCGAAGGAGGTTTTGGCTTGGGCGGTCATGCGGCCTGAGCGTGCTGGCGGTGCTGCGCGACGGTGTCGGCGTAGGTGGCCATCAGGCCGCGGGCCACGGCGGCCCAGTCGTAGCGGTCTTCCACCAGCTGGCGGCCGCGCTGGCCGATCGCTTGTGCCTCAGCGGGGTCTTGGAGCACCTTCACGATGGCCTGGCTGAAGGCCTCGGGCGTGTCGGCAATGACGATGGTTTGCCCATCTTCCACGGCCAAACCTTCGCAGCCCACCGAGGTCGAGATGATGGCTTTGGACATCGACAAGGCGTCGAGGATCTTCAAACGAGTGCCTCCGCCAATGCGCAGGGGCACGATGTAGGCGGCGGCCTCGTCCACATAGGGGCGGATGTCGTCGACCTGGCCCGTCAGGTGAACGTGCGGGTTGCGTGAGATCTCGTCGACCACGGGCGCGTCGGGCTGCTTGCCGATCACGGTCAGGCGCAGATCGGGCACGGCCTTGACCAGCAGGGGCAGGATGTCTTCACAGAAATGGCGGATGGCATCGAGGTTGGGGAACCAGGTGAAGCCGCCGACAAACACCAAATGGGCTGGTTTGCGGGGGGTGCCTTGGGCGGCAAAGAAGCTGGTGTCGACCCCATTGGGCACCGTGCTGACCTGCGCACCGGGGGCCAGCTTGCGCAGTTGCTGCGCGTCCAGCTCGGACACGGCCACCACGTGGTCCGCCCTTTGGCAGGCGCGCGCCTCATAGGCTTTGAGCTTGCGTGCCTGGTAGCGCAGGTAGGCGCGTTGCAGGGGGCGGGTTTCGTTGTCGGCGCGCCGGTCAAGGATGACGTGTTCCACGTTGTGCTCGATCAGCACCACGGGGGTGTTGCCACACAGATCGATGTACTCGCCCAGGTGCAGCATGTCGAGGTGGATCAGGTCGTAGTGGTGCTCGGCCATCAGGCGCTTGAGGCGCGCGCGCATGCCGGCGGTGCGGTATTTGATGATGGGCAAGGGCGCCGGGCTGAACAATTCGCAGACCGCGTCTTTGAGAATCTGGGTTTTGGCACCGTCGAAATACAGCTTTTCGAATTCGACCACCTTGCAAATGGACCGCATGTGCTCAATCCCCTCCAGATCTTCTGGGGTCTGGACGAAAGACAGCAGGTGAATCTCGTGGTCGCCAGCGGCCTGCTTGAGCAAGTTATAGGTGCGCAGGGCACGGCCTTCAAACAGCGGGTAGGGGCTTTTGGTGGTGACGATCAGGATTTTCATGAGGTCGCGTCGTCGCGGTGGGCGGTGCAGCCTGCGATTGTGCGGTAATCATCGGTGGCGCACCAGCGCTCAAGCGGGTGTGCTTGCCCCCTTTTTCAGGCATGTGTTGTGGTGACTTGAAAGGTGCGTATGGCGTCGTCGACGGTGGTGTTGCACGGGTGGGTGCTGGTGCTCAGCGTGCTGGCATGTGGTTGCAGCCGTGGCGGGCAGTCTGGGGATGCTGCGCGCAAGCCGTCTCAGCCCACCATGGGCATCCCCACCCCGGGCGCTTACCCCGCCAAAGGCAAGGTGCAAACCGACCCCTTGACCGGCCAGTCGGTGGTGCGCGTGTCTGACCCAGCCGAGCTTGTGGGCGACCTGGAAGGCCGACGCAGCACCATGTCCCTGATCGTGTACTCGCGCTACACCCCGGTCAACACCACAGGCGAGTTCGTGCTGGTGCATGGCGAAAACAGCACCAGCGCCTGGCTTTACCGGGTGGCCGATCGCCAGATGACGACGGTGCTCAAGATCCGTCCGGGCGGCTTTGCAGACCGCACCCGCTCCTTGGGCGAGGTCAATGAGCTGCGGTGGGATTACTCGGGCGAGCACCCTTACCGGCTGTATTTTGTGGGCCGCTCGATCCCTCGGGCGCAGTCGGTCTGGGGCGAAAACCCCGGCATGAGCTTTTATTACACCGACATCGACCCCAAGACCGGCCAGCAGGCCATGCCCGTGATCGTGCGGGACTTCAGCAAGGACTTTCCGGCGTTTCCTCAGGGCGAGATCATGAACGACGTCGAGGGTGACTCGTCCAACGACTCGCGTCATTGGGCGTGGCAGGTGATGGACACCTCGATCACACAGGGGCCTTATCAGCCCCTGGCCATCTTCAGCTACGACCGCCAGCGCAACGCCGTCTTGGGCAGCCTGCAGCGCGACTGCAAGGGCGCGCCCGTGCCGTGCCGCGTCATTGACACGCCGGCCACGGCCGCGCCCTACATCACGCGGCCCAACATGGTTGAATTCTCGCCCAAAGGCACGCGCGTTGTGGTGGACTGGGAGCGCGCCTACAAAGGCTCGAACGAGGCCGACGTGGACAAGGTCAGCGACGGACCCAAGGCTTTTGCGCCCGACTTCAGTGACCCGATCCGCATCGGTGTCGATGCGACCCACTCAGGTTGGGCTTGGGGGCCCAAAGGCGAGGAGATGTTCGTGTCGCAGAACAACCGCAACGACTGGATCGAAGCGGTCGACATTGCCAGCGCACAGACCGCGAACTGCCAGCGCCTCAAGGACAATGCCTACAGCTGTGGCGTGAAGGTGTTCCCGTATGCCGAGTTGGACGGCGGCACTTGGACCCTGGGCATGCACTTTGGCAAGGTCTACGACCCCGCCAAAAAGGGCTGGTTGTTCATGAACACCTACGACAGCAAGACGGGGCATTGGGCCAAAAACCAGAACCTGCTCATTGAGATCAACCCCTACGCGGTGCGGCCGTCCAAAGTGGTGCGGCTGGGCAGCTCGTACAACCTCCACCACGACTACCGCAGTGAGGGCTCGGGCGCGTTGGACTTCCAAGCCCAGCACATCTGGTCTACCGCGAACTGGGGCATGACGGGCGGCCGAGGCGATGCCTTCCAGGTGTCGGTGCCGCCGGCTGCCTTCAGCACACCCAAGCCCTGAGGGGCGTTGGGGCTCACATGCGGATGGGCGCCCAGCGGGACTTGAGTGCCAGGAAGCGGCGCTCGAAGCCGTGATACGAGATGGCCGCCAAGGCGGTGGCGCCCACCAAGCACAGGCCCATATAGAGCAGTTGTGTTGACAAGTGAGGTGTCTCCAGCCAGCCCCAGCGCTTGGCCAGAGGCAGCAACAGCAGGGTGCTCAGGGGGGCATGGAAGACGTACATGCCGAAGCTGTACTGGCCAATGCGGCGCATCAGCGCCGTGCGCGACCAGGCCATGCCCCGTGCGATCCAACCTTGGTCGCCGGCAGCAGCACACAGCACCAGCGCAGCGAAGGCCGCCGCCAGCAGCGTGTAGCCGGCCGTTTGGGGCAACCAGCCCAGCTGCCGATAGCCACCCGACACGGCGGCACCGGCGGCCAGCAAGCCCAACGGCCATGCCCACGCACTGCGACTGTGGCTGGTCAGCCAGTCGCGTACCCAGGCCATCTCCATCAGGGCGGCAGCAGCTGCGCCCCAGGCGAGCGCGTCCATGCGGGCCAAGGTGGCGGTGTACACCGCCTCGGGGTCCCAGCCTTGGCCCAGCAGCCAATGGCGCATGAACAGCGCGACCACGGCGACGACCGCCGAGGTCGCCAGCACCCGCTGGGGGCCGGCGCGGTACAGCAGCAGCGGCCACACCAGGTAGAACTGCTCTTCCACCGCCAGTGACCAAAAGTGCGGCACCGCAGCGCCGCTCAAGGCGTGGCCTTGCACCCAGTTGCTCAAGAAGGTCCAGAGGTAGATGTCGTGGCTGCGGTCGTGCGAAGGGATCCAGCCCATCGCTGGCAGCACCCACAGCAGCACCAGCAAGGTGAGGTAATACAGGGGCCAGATGCGCAGGGCGCGTCGGATGTAAAAACCACTGAAGTGGTTGCTGGCCGACTGGGTGCGCATCAAGATGCGCGTGATCAAGAAGCCGCTGAGCACGAAGAACAGCTGCACGCCGATCCAACCGCGGTCCAGCCATTGGTCCATCAGGTGAGTGACGATGCTGTCAGGTGGCACTGGCAAACGTGCGTTGTGTGGGATGACGAGCAGCACGGCCAAAGCGCGCAAACCGTCCAGGGAGCTCAATGTGGGCAGCAGCGTGCGGTCGTGTGTATCAGGTGAGCGAACTTGCATGTCCGGATTGTATGGGGCGGGCACGGGCGGCCTGCATGCAATAATCTGCACGTGTTTTCAGCACCCATATCAGCCTCATGTTGATGCCCAATGTCCGCGCAGATTTGGCCAGGTATATGCCAGCCAATCCCAATGCCGTTGATGTGATTCGGGCACTGCTTCAGTTTGGTTTCATCGCCACGGCGGTATTCAGGTATGGCAAATGGACGAACACGATTCGGCCCAAAGTGCTTTCTTACCCATTCAAGCTGGTTTACGCTTTGCTCAGCACCCTTTGCGAGGTGCTTTTCGGCATCTATATTGGGGGCTTGTCAGAGATCGGGCCTGGCTTTTACATCGGGCATTTCAGCTGCATCGTCATCGTCGGCAAGATTGGTGCGAATTGCAGTGTGGGCCAGGGTGTGACGATCGGCTTCAAGGGCGCGGGCATGTCGACTTTGCCGCCCACATTGGGTGACAACGTTTACGTGGGCACCTCGGCACTGATCATCGGCGCGATCACGGTGGGCGACAACGTGGTCATCGGTGCGAACACCACGGTCGTCAAAGACGTGCCCGCGGGCTACACCGTGGTCAGCGCGCCGGTGCGACTCATTCCTCCAAAGGACCTGGCCTGATCACGGGCGTTTTCGGGCCCACTACGCTCGAGCGCAGACGGTTCGTGACCAGGCTCAGACTTTTGTGGATGGCCGGCATGGGATCAGCCCACGCAAAGTAAGCGAATACTTTGGCGTGAGACAGGCTGCGCAGGTAGCCAAGCAGGCTGACGTCGCCGCTGCGCACCACGCCCACCGAGCGCGAAAACGCCTGGAACAGGTCGTTGATCAAAAACACCCAGGTGACCTGACCGTGGCGCACGGTGTTGGGCTTGCGCGGCAGTCCAGCGGCCACAGCCAGGAATTGGTGACCCAAGTGCGCAGCCACCCCATATTGCATCCAGGGCCGCGCGTTGATCTCGATCACAAAGTGATCGCCAGTGTCTGGGTCGTGCAGGATCTCGACCTCGCCAATGGCCCGGCCCTGCAAGCTGGCAATGGCGCGCTCTGCAACCGCTTGGGCCGAGGGGTTGTGCCATGTGGTGACGCACGAACCCACCGCGCATTGGCGCGGCAGAGGCCGCACTTTCATGGCTGTGTAAGTCACTTGCCCGTCGTCACCTCGGGCGAAGGGCACAGACAGTTGTTGCAAGCCCGGGCGGCGCAGCAGCGACTTGCTGATCACACACGGGGTGCGCTGGCTGGCGCACTTCGTCAGCCATGTTTGCAAAGTGGCTTCGTCGCGCAACTCCAGGGCTTTGGGCAGGGCGCCCGCCGTTGATGCGCTCGCGTGCTGCGTCTGCACGGGCCGCAAGATCACCGGGGGATGCAGTTGAGCAGGCCTGGGTGCCTCATCGGGAAACCAGGTCAGGGGCGTCGGCAGATCATGTGTCTGGCAGTGCCGGGCAAACAGTTGTTTGTCCAGGCAGATGTCGAGTGATGCATTGTCAGGGTGCAACACGCACCAACCTGCGGCTTCCAGCGCTGTCCGTGCGCGCATCAAGGCACGCAGCCATTCGTCGCTGGTGGCAACCACCCAGCGCATGCCGGGTTGCGTGTCTTCAAGCCCGTTTTGTTCCAGCAGGTGCTTGCAATCGAGGCCCTTGCTCAGCACTTTGTGGCCGTGTCGGCTCCAAAAGGCCGGGCCTTTGTGGGTGTCCAGCACCTCGGTACGCCAGCCCATGGAAGCAGCCTCGCGCAACACGGCCAAGGCGGTGATCGAGCTGCCCAAAATGGCCAGCGTAGGAGGCGTCAATGCCATCGGTGAACCCCAACAAAAGTGGTGGAAACACACGGCAGAGAAATGGGCTCCGCCTCCCAGTAGTCCGCGCCGACGTCAGGGTCGCGCGGCAATCACTTTGAATTTGTGCAGGGCGTCATAGCGCCCCACAGAGATGCGCGGTATGGCGTGCAGGTCGCTTTGGTGGCCGAGGTGGCCGTGCATGGTGGTGGTGGCTGAGGCAAAGCCCATCTCGCGCACCAACTGCACCAGTGGGGCGTTGTGATAGCCAGCCGGGTAGGCAAAGTGCTTGGGCTTGATGCCGGTCCATGCCAGCAGCTTGTCGACCGAGGTGGCGATGCTGGCGCGTGCGGCGTCCAGGCCCAGCAAGGTCAACACCTCGTGCCCGTCGGTGTGCGCGCCCAGGGTGACGCCGGGTGTGTGCGACAACTCGCGCACCTCGTGCGGTTTCATCGGGCACAGCACGGGTGGCTGGCTCAGGGGGATTTGCTCGGCAATGTGGTCGGCAATGGCCTCGCACTGCGCCATTGGCAGCTGTTTGATGCCCACCAGCAAGTCTTGCATCCGCGCCCAGTTGTGGGCGCCGTGCTCGGTGTTGAGCGTGTGCTCGCCCAGACCAAAGGCCCGCAGGTCCAGCTTCAATGTGCCGCTTGACTGCAGGTGGTTAACAACCCGGTCGAACCAATAGGAGCGCCCGGAGTCGATGTGGCCGGTGGCGATGTAGACCGTCACTGGCAGCTGCTCAGCCTGGACCAAAGGCTGGAGGTGTTCGATGTTGCCCCGGTTGCCGTCGTCAAAGGTGAGTACCGCTTTGCGCCGTGACCCTGGCGGGGCAGACAAGCTGGCGATGGCGTCGTCTAGGCTGACGATGTCGTGGTGTTCACGGATGGCATCGACCTGTCGCAGGAAGTCGCTGCGACGCACCACCTGCCACGCGTCCACGTCATCGCGATCTTCGCCGATGTCGTGGTACATGAACACCGTCACAGCGCCGACCGGCAGCCGGTAGCGCAGCATCGCCAGCATCGGTGCCAGCGCAAGCATCTTGTAGGCGGTGTCAGCCAGATGACCCATCCGCTGTGTCCTTGTCTTGGTGTCGGTCAAGCCTGCATCAGGCCGGTCGTGAGGCGTACGTCAACTCGAATTGCGCCAACATCGCTTCCAAGCGCATTTCGCGGTGAATGCGTTGAAAGGCTGCCTCAGCGTACGCTTTGCATGTGTCAGGATTTTCTAACAAGTCACGCATGTGCTGTGCCAAGATTTCATCATTCCCGACCGGGTAAATGAGGCCATTGACACCGTGGGTGACCAAGTCGGGGTTGCCGCCGCCGTCAGAGACGATGGTGGGCACGTGCGTGGCCATGTACTCGATCACGGCGTTTGACAGGCCTTCGCTGTCAGAGCAGTTCACGCCGATGTCCATGATCGAGAGGTATTCGGCGATGTTGCCCACCGCTTCGCTGCAGTGGATGCGATCGCCCAGGCCACAGCTGCGCGCCAGGGCCAGCATGTCTTCCCAGTATGAGTCGGGCGAGTTGTTCGAGCCCACGCACAACAAGCTGATGTCGGGGTGGTGTTGCATCAGGCGCTGCGCAGCCTTGATGAGCGTGTCGTGCCTCTTGATGGGGCGGTAGTTGGCGACCAGCGCGATCACCTTGTGGTGGGCCGGGATGCCCAATTGCGCCTTGAGCACGAGGTTGGGACCGGGCCTTTGCAGGGGTTCCAGGTCCACGCCGTTGTAAATCACCAAGACGCGCTCGGCAGGCGCCTGTTCGACCTCGATGGTGAACTTGCGCACCTGAGGCGCGTTGGTCACGATGCCATCGACGAAGCGGTTGGCAAAGCGCGTGGCCTTGAGGTAGCCCGGTGTGATCCAGTAGCCATAGTCGCGTCGGCTGGAGAGCACCTTGCGCACACCAGCCAGCCGGGCCGCCAAAACCCCCACGACATTGGCGACCGGGAAAAAGGTGTGAACCGTGTCGGGGCGCTGCTGGCGCAGGTGGCGCCACAACTTGAACAGCCCGGTGTAGAAACGCCCTTGGGTGACACCGCCGAGCTCGAACTCAGTGACCCGGCAGCCAAGTTCTTTGCGCGCGTGCTCAAGCCAATCGGTCCGGTTGAACACGATCAGCTCCACATCGTGCTTGCCCGACAAACCCCGCAGGAGCTTGACGACCTGGCCTTCTGTGCCGCCGGTGTCGGTGCCGATCCGGTCGATGATGATCGTGAATTTCATGGCTTGTTCTTATTGGATGGAGTGGCCACGTTGGTGGCGCTGCCCCACAGGTGTGACTGCTGCTGAGACAAGTGCGATCGCCACCCGAGCAACACGAACAGGTTGAGGTGCATGAAGGTCACACCCAGTCGCAAGACTTGCGAGCGTTGCAAGGCAGGCCAGCGCATCGCGGCCAACATGGCCGTGTACCCCAGCACCTGCACAGCCAACAGCGCGGCGTAAAAAGCGCTGCCCATGGCCAGCGCGGCATTGCTCAGCAGGGCCACCAGCAAGGCCAGCGGGCACACCAGTCGCAGCATCTTGTGCGACACAAAGCGCCACCACAGCGGGTTGCGCCAAGGCAAGAGCAACCCGTCAAACAGGCTGAGCAGCTGGAAGTTGCCAGCCAAGGTGCGCACCTTGCGGATTTTTTCCTGGTCGGCGTCCGACGAGGGCTTGTCGTAGGCGATGGCGCCGCTCTCGAACGAAATGCGCCAGCCTTGCATCGCGGCCAGCATGGGGATGGCCACGTCGTCCAGGATGGTGGGCGTGGGGATGGGGTTGAAGCAGGCGCGGCGAATGGCGTAGAGCGCACCGGTCACACCCACCACCGAGCCTGTGGCGGCCTCGCGGGTGCGGATGAATTTTTCGTAAAGCCAGTACGCGCCAATGCCGTCGGCAAATGGTGTGCCGTCGTCGTCTTCGAAGACCAACTCGCCGCTGACGGCGCCCATGCGTTTATCTGAAAAGTTGGCCACCAGGCGCGAGACGGCTTGCGGGTGCAGGCGTTGACGGGCGTCGGTGAACACGATGATGGGCGCCTGGGTGTGGGCCACGCCATCGTTGAGGCAGGCGGCTTTGCCCCGCCGCGTGGGGCAGGCCAGCAGGCTGACGCGGGCGTCGGGGTGGCTGCCAACCACCTCGGCCGTTGCGTCGGTGGAGCCATCAGAGACCACCAAGACGCGCAGCTTGTCGGCCGGGTAGTCTTGCGCCAGGCAGGTGTTGATCTTGGCCTGGATGCGATGGGCTTCGTTGTGCCCGACCACGATCATCACCACCTCTGGCGTCTCCAAGCCTTTGTGGACGGGTTTTTTGAGCCAGCGCGCAGCCAGCCACAGCCACAAGGGGTAGCCGGCGTAGGTGTAGATGACCAAGGCGATCGACGCCCACATCAGGCTTGCCATCAGTTGTCCTTTGAGGGGGGCAGGAGCGCAGCCCGCAACCGTTCATAGCCGCCATTGCCCAGGGCTTGCTTGACGGTGCGCAGCGCGCGGTAGCGCAGCACTTGTTTGCCGACTTCGAGCGGCGATTGTCGGACCCAGGCCCGCAATTGGGCGATGGGCGTGCCCGCCAGCACCGCGAATCGGGGGACATCCCAGGGGTCTGCGCGGCGCAGATCCCACAAGCCCACCCTCGAGGTGCTGACCATGCCGTAGCCCGCTTGACGCGCCAAGCGGACGGTGTCGGGCGTGGTGCGTCCGCCCGGGGGCGCGAAGACGGTGCAAGCGGTGCCCAGTTGGGCTTCGATGGCGGCCTTGGATTGGCTGAGCTCGTCCAGTTGCTCTGCCAGCGTCAGCTCATTTTGATAGCGGTGGTGCTGCGCATGCGACTGGATGGACATGCCCATGGCCGCCATGGCGCGCAGCGCGTCCCAGCTCAGAAAGTCAGGGTTGCCCACGGTGCTGGGGTTGACGAAAAAAGTACCCGACCAACCGCGCTTGGCCAAGGCTTGGGCGGCTTGCAAGTTGGTGGCGTGGCCGTCGTCAAAGGTCATGCCCACGGCGCGCTGTCCAGCGGCTCCCAGCGCAGACACGCGCTCGACGGCGCAGGCCACCGCGCCCTCTTGCGCCAGGCAGTCCAGGTGCGCCTCAAAGGTGTCCAGGGTCACGGCGTAATGCGCGTCTGCACCGCCCAGCTCCGCTTCATGGCGGTGGGTGGCGTGGTACATCAGCACGGTGCAGGCAGCGTTCATGGTGTTTGGAGGTCAGGCAAGCGCGCCGGCAGGGCGCAGCGGCTTGGGCACGTTGACGGCGTCCGGTGGGGTTTTGCTCAGCACCCGGGCGCGGTCGACCAGGCCAAACAAGATCCAGAAGTAGCTGCCCACTTCGATTTGCGAGAAGCGGTCGCCGAACACGTTGGTGACGAGCATGGCACACAGGCAGGCGACGAATCCCAAGCCCAGTCCGCGTAAAAAGACCGAGGTGCCATCGTGGTAAAGCCGCCAGCCGCTCCACATGGCCCGCCCAAAGAAAAACGCCAGCAAGATCACACCGGTGATCCCTTGCTCGGCGGCCGTTTGCAAATAGTAGTTGTGGACGTTGTGCAGTGGCAGGCCCACGCTGGCGAAGTAAAAGCCTTGGTAGCCGATGCCAAACATCGGGTTGTCAGAGAAGATTTGTTTGGCCAGGGCCCACACCACCAGTCGCAGAGCCGCCGACTCTTCGATTTGGCCGTCGGGGCTTTCGGTCATCTGGATGCGATCGACCACCGAGCTGGGCAGGATCGAGTCCCAGAAGATGATGAAGATGCCCAGCAGCGGCAGGATCGCCCGGTAACGCAAGATGGCCACCACCAGTACGGCAAACAGCACGGCGACGTAGGCACCGCGCGAGTACGAGAAAAACAGCGGGTACAGCGAAGCCACGAAGGCGGCCAGGTACAGGCGCTTGCGGTTCTTGTTGTCGTCCAGGGCCAGCAGGCCGATGCCCACCACCGAGAAGTGCGCAATGAAGGCCGCGAAGTGGTTGGCGTTGAGGCCCACCATCCAGAACGGGCCGCTGCAACGGCGGTTGTACGAGAAGGTGTCGCCCGAGGCAAAACCCGCCAGCTCACGCCAGGCCAGCACGATGATCACCCAGAACACCACGAGCATGGCGCGCCGGATCAGGGTCTCGCTGCGCATGGCGGCAAAGGCGCCGAAGTAGAGCGCCACCATGATCGCGTAGTTGCGCCACTGGGGGAACAGGTCGTTGTTGGACGTCAGTGGCATCGACAGCCCAAAGCGCAGCGATGAGTTCCACAGCGCGATGTAGCTGGCCATCAGGAACACCACGACCAGCCCTTTGTTGGGCGCGATGGGGTCGCCCTTGGGGCGTTGTCGGTGTCCGCCAATGATGACCGTCAAGGCCAACATGCTCAGGGAGTAGGAGCCCAATGGGAAGTCCTGGATGGGGTACCAGAACTGCGGGAAGATCACCAGGACGATGTAAACGAAGAGCGGTATGGACGCCTTCTTGGTCATGCCGATGCCGCAGGCCCACAGCACGATGGCGTAGACCAGGTAGGGCATGACATAGAGTTTGAAGGCGGCCAGCATGGATCAGCTCTCTGTGTGCCCAGCGATCGTCACTGCTGGGACAAACTCAAACCCGCATGCTCTCGCAAGGGGTGGAAGTGCACTTGCGGGTGTCGCTCGGCGGTCAGGCGCAGGTCATACGCCGAGGTCATCATGTACGCCAGCGTGTCGGCGGCGTCCAGGGCCAGTTTGCTGGCGTTTTCGTCGGTGAACTTTTTGAGCGCAGCCGGGGTGTCGGCCGTGATCCAGCGCGCGCCCACGAAGCGGCAGGGCATCAGGCG
>JAVLFO010000169.1:0-4417 GCA_046052805.1 Aquabacterium sp.
CTATTTTTATTGTTTCGCCGTCAAGTGATCGTCGGCTGAGCAGAGGGCGGGGCCTGGCTGCCCCGCCTTTTTTTTGCCCCATTTGTTTCCTGACCTGAATTCGGCCTGAAGGCCTCCTGCCCAGATGTGGATCGTTCAAGTCGCTTTGCGACGCCCTTACACCTTCATCGTTGCGGCGCTGCTGATCTTGTTGGCAACGCCCTTTGTGCTGCGCAAAACACCGGTCGACGTCTTCCCGGAGATCGACATCCCGGTGGTGGCGGTGCTGATGAGCTACAACGGCTTGTCGGCCAAAGAGATGACCGACCGCATCATCACGCCCATGGAGCGCAACTTCGCCAACTCCGTCAGCGACATGGAGCACACCGAGTCGCAGACCCTGGCGGGCGTGGGCATCATCAAGGTCTTTTTTCAGCCTCAGGTCAACCAGGCCACGGCCATTGCCCAGGTGGTGGCCAGCACGCAAGCATCGCTGCGATCGCTGCCTGCCGGCGCCACGCCGCCGACCATCATCAAGTACAGCGCGACGGATTTGCCCATCTTGCAATTGGGCTTTAGCAGCCCGATTCGCAGCGAGCAAGAGCTCAATGAGCAGGCCTTCAACGTCTTGCGCACCAAGCTGATCACCATTCCAGGCACGGCCGTGACCGCACCGTATGGCGGGCGCTTTCGGCAGGTCCAGATCGACATCAACGGGCAAGCACTGGCCGCGCGCGGCCTGACTGCCGTGGACGTGGTCAACGCACTGAGTGCCCAAAACCTGACCTTGCCCACTGGCACCGCAAAGATCGGCGCACAAGAGGTCAGCGTGGCCCTCAATGGCTCGCCTGGCAACATGGCGGCGCTTGGCGACATCCCAATCACCACGTCCAATGGCGCCACGGTGTTTGTGCGTGATGTGGCCCAGGTGCGGGACGGCTACCAAGCTCAGACCAACGTGGTGCGGCGCAATGGCGAGCGTGGCTTGCTGATGACCGTGCTCAAGAACGGTGGTGCGTCGACCTTGGACATCATCGACGCCATCCGGAGCGAACTGCCCAAGGCCGTGCTGGCTTTGCCCGAAGACATCTCTGTCACGCCTTTGGCAGACCAGTCGGTGTTTGTGGGCGCAGCCATCAAGTCGGTGATCCATGAGGCTTTGATCGCCGCCACCTTGACGGCGGCCTTGCTGCTGCTGTTTCTGGGCAATTGGCGCAGCACGGCCATCATCGCCATCTCGATCCCCTTGTCCATCTTGTGCTCACTGATCGTGTTGCACCTCATTGGGCAGACGATCAATATCATGACCTTGGGCGGACTGGCGCTGGCCGTGGGCATTTTGGTCGACGATGCCACTGTGGAGATCGAGAACGTCGAGCGTCACCTGCACATGGGCAAGCGCCCACACCAGGCCATTTTGGACGGCGCGGCCGAGATCGCCGGGCCCGCTTTTGTGGCCACCCTGTGCATCTGCATTGCGTTTGTGCCCATGTTCTTCTTGACAGGGGTGGCGGGCAAGCTGTTCATCCCGCTGGCTGAGGCGGTGGTCTTTGCCATGCTCGCCTCGTACGCCCTGTCGCGAACACTGGTGCCGACCTTGGTCATGTACTTGATGCAGCACCAGGCGCGCCACAGCGCCCAGGCGCAAAGCAAGCCGGGTCGGCTGCGTCGCATCCACCTCGGGTTTGAGGCTGGATTCGAGCGTTTCCGTCAGGGCTATGTGGTGGTGCTGGCCGGTTTGCTGCAACGCAAGATCTTGTTTGGCGGAGGCTTCTTGGCCTTCTGTGTGGTGTCGACCGGCTTGTTCACGGTGCTGGGGCAAGACTTCTTCCCAACCGTCGACGCTGGCCAGATCCGGCTGCACGTGCGCGCACCTTTGGGCACGCGGCTGGAAGAGATGCCAGCCTTTGTGGACAAGGTGGAAAAGCGTGTTCGCCAGTTGATAGGTGCCAACGAGGTTGCCAGCATCGTTGACATCGTGGGTGGCCCCTACACGCCCTACAACACGCTCTACAACACCAACGGCACCTTCGACAGCAGCGATGTCGAAATCATGATCACCCTCAACCGTGAGCATGCGCCGACGGCAGAGCACATCCGCAAGCTGCGGGCCTCTTTGCCCAAAGACTTTCCGGGCAACGAGTTCTACTTTCAGCCGGCCGACATGATCAGCCAGACGCTGAACTTTGGCGTCAGCGCCCCCATCGACATCCAGGTGCAGGGCGTCAAAACCGCAGAGAACCTGGCCTTGGCCAGTGAGTTGCTCAACCAGATCAAGCAGGTGCCTGGCGCGGTCGACACGATTGTGTACCAGCGCTTCAACCGCCGCACCTTGAACCTGGAGATGGACCGCGCCAGCCTGGCGCAAACCGGCTTGGTGGCGCGCGATGTGGCGCAAAACCTGATGGTGTCGCTGAGTTCGAGTTTTCAAACGGCCCCGACCTATTGGCTCAATGAGGCCAACGGCAGCGTCTACAACGTGGCGGTGCAAACACCACAGCAAGACATCGACAGCCTGGGGGCCATGCTGAGCATCCCGGTCAATGGCCCAGCGGTCAATGGCCAGACGCGTGAGCCGCAGCTCTTGGGCAACGTGGTGCAGGTCAAGTCGGGCAGTCAGCAAGGCAACGTGTCGCACTACAACATCGCGCCCGTGATCGACATCTACACCAGCGTGGACGGTCGCGACCTGGCGAGCACCTATGCCGACATCGAGAAGCTGATCGTCAAGGCGCGCGAGAAGTTGCCACGTGGCTCAGAGATCACCGTCCGCGGTCAGATTGACACATTGAAGAACTCGTTCGTCTCGCTCGCGTGGGGTCTGCTTCTGGCCATTGTGTTGGTCTATCTCTTGATCGTCGTGAACTTCCAGTCTTGGCTGGACGCTTTGATCATCGTGACAGCGCTGCCTGCAGCCTTGGCCGGCATAGCCTGGATGCTCTACATCTCGGGCACGCCGCTGTCGGTGCCTGCCCTGACCGGCACCATCATGACCGTGGGTGTGGCCACTGCCAACAGCATCCTGGTGGTGGCTTTCGCCCGCCAGCGTTTGGCCGAAGGCGTGCCACCGCTGCGCGCCGCACTGGAAGCTGGCGCCACCCGCTTGCGCCCTGTTTTGATGACCGCCTTGGCCATGGTCATTGGCATGGTGCCCATGGCCCTGGGCTGGGGTGAGGGCGCTGAGCAAAACGCACCCTTAGGCCGCGCCGTCATTGGCGGTCTGAGCTTCGCCACCGTTTCAACCTTGATTTTTGTTCCCCTGGTTTTTGCCGGCGTGCACCACTGGTTGCAGGAGCGTGCACAGCCTTTTGTCGCGCATGAGCAAGCCGACCCCGCCCAGGCATGAGGCTGTTTGAGCCAGATGGAGTTTGTATGAGCCAACCCAACCAACACACCGACGTTCCCTTGCCCACGGCTCATGGCCGTGGCCCCATCCGCCGAGCGCGTCAATTCGGCCTGCTGAGCGTGGCCGTGCTCTTGGCCGCTGCGGGTGCGCGCACCTATGTGAACGTGGCGCAGGCCAAGTCTGTGGCTGAGAGCACTCAAGCGAATGCCCTCAGCACCGTGCTGTTCACCCGACCCAAGCCTGGGCAAGGGCAGCGCAATGTGAATCTGCCCGCGACCCTGCGTGGACAAAATGAGGCCGCCATCTACGCCCGCACCAACGGCTACGTCAAGGCGTGGCAGAAGGACATTGGCGACGTCGTCAAGAAAGGCGACCTGCTGGCCATCATTGACACGCCCGAGGTCGATCAAGACTTGGCACAGGCCAAGGCCGCTTTGGACCAGATCCGGGCTCGCCTTGCCTTGACGCAGTCGTCCCTGCAGCGCTGGGAAGGCTTGCGCCAGCGCGACGCCGTGTCACAACAAGAGCTTGACGAGCGCCGTGCGGCACAACAGCAGGCCTCAGCAGACTTGGCTGCGTCACAGGCCAATGTGCGGCGGCTCCAGCAACTGCACGACTTTGGCCGCATCACAGCCCCGTTCGATGGCGTGGTGGTGCGTCGCAATGTGGATGTGGGGGCGCTGGTGGCCGCAGGCAGCGCCGCCAATACCAAAGAGTTGTTTTACCTGGCTCAAACCACGGCATTGCGCTTGACCGTGTCCGTGCCGCAGGTGTACGCGGGCGATGTGACCGTTGGCAAAGACGTGCAGATCAAGCTCATTGAAAAGCCCAATGCGCCCTTCAAAGGCAGCATCACCAGGGTGTCTGGGGGCATTGACATGGCAACGCGCTCGGTGCTGGTTGAGGTGACTTTGCCGAACAAGGATGGCAAGTTGCTGCCCGGTGCTTACGTGGAGGTGGCACTGCCCCTCAGCGGTGCCGCCAAGGCCTTGCTGGTGCCGCCCAACACATTGCAGTTTCGGCAAGACGGCCCGCGCGTGGCCGTGATCACCGGGGGTGACAAGATTGCTTTGCGCTCGGTCAAGCTGGGCC
>JAVLFO010000170.1:0-1938 GCA_046052805.1 Aquabacterium sp.
TGGCTGGCACCCATGTGGGACCGCCTGGGGCAAATGCCCACCGATGCGGTTGAAGCCCTGTCAGTGACCTTGTCGCACAGCCTGCTGGGCCTGGAAGCCGAGTGGCTGCCACGTCTGGACGCCAGCGCTCAGGCCGCATTACGCAACCCAACACTGGCCTTGGCCCTGGGCCTGGCCCTGGCCGAGCGCCAACTGTGGGGCAAAGCCCGCGGCATGCTGCTGTCGGCGGCCAATGACCTGAGCATGCCAGCTGAAAAACGCCGCCAGGCCTGGGCCAAACTGGGCCAACTGGCCGAACAAGAATCGCGTGAAGATGAGGCTGCTCGCTTCTTCAGATTGGCCGCCTTGACCCACCTGGATGCTTGATCTCAACAAAATATGCACAAGCAAGACGAAAGCATGTTATAGTCTTGCCTCTCGGCGGCTGTAGCTCAGTTGGATAGAGTACTTGGCTACGAACCAAGGGGTCGTGGGTTCGAATCCTGCCAGCCGCACCAGAGAATTTTTTGCAAATGAAGTAAAGCAGACCTGAAAAGGTCCATGCATGCGGCTGTAGCTCAGTTGGATAGAGTACTTGGCTACGAACCAAGGGGTCGTGGGTTCGAATCCTGCCAGCCGCACCAATTTCAAAGCCCGTAGGTTCACGCCTACGGGCTTTTGTTTTTGTGCCTGCGCACCCACACCGACACGAGCACCATGGCCAACACGCAAGCGGCCAAGCCCAAGTAGCGCGAAGCCCCAGGCGCATGCCAGGCCGCGCTCAACTGGTCCATGAACAATGAGATCAAGATGGTGCCAGGCAGCAGGCCCAAAAAGGTGCCCAGGGCATAGTCGCGCAAGCGCACGCGCAAAGCGCCCGCCAACATGTTGACCATCACGAATGGGGCCACGGGCAAGACGCGCACCACGATCACGGTGATCAGGCCGCGCCTTTGCAGCTGATGCGTCAGCAGCGCCAGGCGGCCTTTGATCAGCGCGTCCATGGTCTGCGCCCCTGTGAACCAGCCCACGCCGTAGGTGACCAAGGCGCCGGTGACCATGCCTGCCAAGGCATACGCCATGCCCGGCCAGGGCTCAAACACCAAGGCGCCCACCGTGATCAGCACCAGCACGGGCATGCCCAGTGCCACGGCCACCACATAGCCCCCGATCACGGCCAGGGGGCCCAAGGGTGTTGCCAGCAGCTCCCGCCCCATCCGGCTGAGCTGGTGGGGGTCTAGCCAATGCCGCAGCGACGGCTCGCGCCAGGCCACGCCCAAGCCGACCAGAACCGACAGGTAGACCGCCAACAACAACCAGCGGCCCCAGGGCCTCGATGCGCGCACAACACTCTCCGACACGGGGCGCCTGTCAGCTCCCCTTCGACACAGGCCGCGACATCATGCGCCATGAACGCGCAGCGTTCAGCCCGTGCTTACCTCCGTGTCGGCCGTGACGCCCTCTGAATCGGGGGTCGCCGCCAATGGGGTCTTGACCGGCAGCCACAGGGTGACCGTGGTGCCCACGCCAAATTCACTGACCAGACTGACCTGGCCACCGTGAAGCTCAATGATCTCTTTGACGATGGTCATGCCCAAGCCGGTGCCAGGGATATTGCCCGAGGTGTCCGCGCGGAAGAAGCGCTCAAACACACGGCTCACCTGCTCGGGCGTCATGCCCATGCCGTGGTCCGTCACACGCACACCGCATTCTGATTGACCGTCACGATCGCGAGACACCAAGTCAAGCTGGATCTCACCGCCCTTGGGCGAGTACTTGTAGGCGTTGGAGACGACGTTGGTCAGCGCCAGTGAGAACTTCTCACGGTCCACATCCAAGAAGATCTCCGCCTCGGGCAAGGTCACATCCACCTTGCGGCTGTCTTGCTGCATCAAGACACCCTCGATCACCTGGCGAACCAGGGGCTGTAGCCCGTGGCGCTCACGCTTGAAGTCCTTG
>JAVLFO010000171.1:0-9123 GCA_046052805.1 Aquabacterium sp.
GATCTACACTCGACTAGTCGTCGGCAGCGTCAGATGTGTATAAGAGACAGTCGCTCTGTACGCCCACACCGGCGCCCATGCACTGACCATCAACGACATCGACCTGACCAAGTTCTCGTTCGACGTCACCCAATACGACCTCGGCTCGAATGGCGCAGGCGTCGGCGGTGACGCCACCGCGTCCGGCACCAGCGGCGGTATCGCATGGTCGATCAGCCCCACCAGCCTGTGGTCGGGCCGCACCACCACCAACGGCAGCTTCTCGTTTGCCGCACTGCCGGTCTCGACCGACAACCTGCATGCCAGCGGCAACTACACGATCACCTTCGCCAAGCCGATCCAATCGCTGCTGGTGGCATTGAGCAACAACGACACCAACGACTCGATCGACTTCGGCCTGGCCCCAACCGACTACCGCGGTGTGACCCTGTCTGGCACACAAGTCACCCTGAACAACCCAGCGGGTGGCTTGGTGCTGTTCGAGAACGTGCACTCGTTCACGATCAAGAACGTCAACAGCAACGGCATCGCAGACGGTTACGACGTGGCCTTCCACGCCACTTCGGCTGTGCCCGAGCCCGGCTCGGTGGCCATGGCGCTGGCCGGTCTTGCCATCGTGGCGGGCACGTCCCGCCGTTTCGGGCAACGTCAAAGCCAAAAGCAAGCCTGATCGGGCTTGCTCACGGGCCTGACAGGGACACCGGAGAGCCTGACCGTTAGATCGCCGTGCGAACGCTATGTCGAGTACGTTCGCTCGAAGCGCACAGATACGGCGGCAGATGACATCGGCGCACGATTCCGTCGCTGGGTCTACGGCGACAGAAAGTTTGCAGACATCGAGTTGAGCAAGCTCCGAACGGAGCACGTCGACGAATGGCCGCCCCCTGGACGTGTGTGAGACGCACACCCCTTGGGCGCTGGGTCAATGGTCCGTGCGCATCGGCTTTGCCGATAGGCAAGCCAGCGCAACGCCACAGCGACGTGCAACGCAGGCGGGCAGTCAACAGGGCATGCTTGCTCAGCCACGGACGGGCTTGTTCGTGGCGCAAGAGCTGATGGACATCGTGGTCATGGCGCGATACGCGTTGCCCGCCATGCCGAAGCGCTCCGCGCCGGTCATGCCATTGGCGCAGCCCATGATGTGAACGACGCCCTCGTCAGAACCAGGTTTTTGAACGTTTCCTTGACGTCCACAACCACCCCAAAAAAAGCCCCGCCAGTCGTTTCGCTGCGGGGCTTTTTTGCGTTCACGCCGCCACCTTGGGTATGCTGCATGGGCGTCGGGCTTTTGTTGCCCGCATCGCGCCCATGCCCCTCACATGAGGTTGAGATGCTGCAAAAAGTCTTTGTCGCTTTTGCTTTGTGGTGCCTCTGTTGCGCCGCACAGGCAGAGGGCCGCTTCTTCCGAGTGCCTACGCGTGATGGCGTCACCACGACCGTGTTCTGGGAGCCTGCGCCGGGCGCCCGTGCCACGGTCTTGCTGTTCCCGGGGGGTGGCGGAGGCTTTGGCAAAGTCGAGGCAGGCAAGGCCACGGGGCAAAACTTTCTGGTGCGTTCGTCGGCTTACTTCATCGCCAATGGCCTGAACGTGGCCATGTTTGGTCGGCCCAGCGACCTCGAAGAGCTCGACTACGCCGACCGCATCAGCGAGGCCCACATGGCCGATGTGCGCAGTGTGCTCGCCTTTGTCAAGACGCAAGCCGATGTGCCGGTGTGGCTCGTTGGGACCAGCCGGGGCACCATCTCTGCCACGGCCGCAGCCATTGCGTTGCAAGGTGAAGTGGCGGGCGTGGTTTTGACGTCCAGCGTGACCCATTTCAAAAAACCGGGCGCTGTCCCCAAGCAAGACTTGGCGGCCATCCAGGTGCCGGTGCTGGTGGTGCACCACGTCAAGGACGCCTGCGTCGTGTGTCAGCCCCAGGAGGTGCACGCGATTGTGCAAGGGCTCAAGCGTGCGCCCTTCAAGAAGGAAGTCATGGTGGATGGCGGCGCCAACCCCACGGGCAATGCGTGCGAAGCCTTGCATTGGCATGGCTTCATTGGCATGGAGCACGAAGCCGTCGACTTGATCTCTGACTGGATCAAGTCGCCCTCTAACTGAGCGCCAAGCTCATAACGGGCATCGGCCCCATCCAAACATGCTGCTAGACCCAAGCCGAAGCGTGCTGGTCCTCATCGACTACCAGGCGCGTTTGATGCCCGTGATCCACGAAGGCGAGCGCGCCTTGGCGTGTGCGGTTTTTTTAGGGGACGTGGCCCGTGAGCTGTGCGTGCCCATTGTGGGCACCGAGCAGAACCCACGCTTGTTGGGGGGCAACGACGCCCGGGTGGCCGCGCTTTGCGCGCACACGCTGCCCAAGAGCCACTTTGGTGCCGTGGGCGACGGCTTGATCGAGCAGCTCGCACAATGGGCGCCCGGGGCCGATCAGTTTGTGCTGGCCGGCTGCGAGACCCATGTCTGCCTGTTGCAAACAGCGTTGGGCTTGCGCGAGGCCGGCATGGCCACCTTCGTGGTGCCGCAAGCCTGCGGTAGCCGCCGCGCCGAGGACAAGGCCTTGGCATTGCAGCGCTTGGCTCAGGCGGGAGTCAGTTTGCTCTCGCCTGAGATGGTGGCTTTTGAGTGGATGCGGACGTGCGCGCATCCGTCGTTCAAGTCGGTGCTCAAGCAGATCAAGGCGCAGCCATTGCTTTGACTGCCGCTTGGCAGCAGGCTTCACGCTGGATGCCTGCTGCACGCCGCGTCATCACATGGGCGTGGCGGTGCCCTGGAAGAAGCCAATGACAGGCCCCAGATCCCAGCCGATGTAGGTCAGGCCGGGCACCTTGCCGTCAACGATGCTGCCCAGCGAGGTTTCGATCAGTTCGCCGCTTAAGAAGATTTCATCGGTGCGGATGAAATTGAGGCTTCGGTCGTAGACGTGAAGGATGCGGTCGCCCTCCAGGAAGTAGAGCCGCCCCTCTTCGTAGCCGATGAGGTTTTTCAAGTGGCTTTTGAGCGTTGTGCCCGACCAGCCCTTGGGGCCGTTGGGAAAGCTCGTGGCTTTGGAGTCAAAGTCCAGGGTGCCTGTGCCACGGTAGTAAAAGCTCAGCGAGCCGTCGGGGTCCAGCCACATCGTTCGATCGTCGCCGACCGCCAGCAAGTTGCCGTTGCCCATCACGCGCGCGCCCTTTTGGGGGCCGTCAAGCAAGGTCTGGCCATAGCTGGTGTAAAGCGTTGCTGGCAGGTTGTCGGCGTACCACTCGAACCAGTAGTTGCGCTCGGGGGTCTTGGGGTCAACGAAGTTGATCTGCCAGTCTTCGGTCAGGTCTTGCGCACGAGTCAGCGTGGTCGAAGAGCCCATCACATAGCCAGATGCCAACAAGCTGCGCCACAGGGCGTCGCTGGTGGTCTTGTTGTCGCCGCTGCCCACCACCGCGCCAGGGAACAGCTTTCTGAGCATTTGGTGCGGGCGCACGTCGTAGATTTTGGCAGGGTAGGCCTCACGCGGGTAGACGACCACGCCGCTGGACTCGTAGCGTGCGTCTTCTTTGAAGCGTGACAGGTGGGAGTAACGGTAGTCGGTGGTGGCTTGTGCCCAGGCAGAGGTTGTACCCACGGCGGCCATCACCAAGCCGAGCAGAGCGCGTTGGATGTGCTTTTTCATGGCGTTCTCGTCACTTTGCGATGTAAGGGGTGGCGGGTGTGGTGGCGCGAATCGTCAGGTTGATGCTTTGAAACAGGGTGCCAAAGTCAATGCCTTTGATGACGATCACCGACACAGCATCCAGAGACAGGGCCTTGGTGAACGATGCGACCGCTTCTGGTGTCAATCGCAGATCACCCAAGAGCTCTTCCATCACCAACTTGCCTTGCGCGTTGGGCTCTTGCACGATGGGGCGGATGACCTGGAAGTCGTAGATGGGCTGCTCTGGGGTGGTCGTGCCACCGATGGGCGTGACGTCGGCAATCACCTTTTTGCTGTGGTAATCGATGCGGAAGTTGGCCAGCGTCAGGCCAATGCGCTGGCCCGTCTTTTCTTGGATGCGTGTGAACTCCAGTGCGGCACCGATGGAGCCGCCCTTGAAGATGCCGCCGCCCAATCCCGTGTACTTGCTGGGGCCGAGGTAAATCTCGGTGATCGGCATGCGGTATTCACCGTCGGCTTCACGGGTGTTGCCACGGGCGGTCACCGTCACGTTCTTCATGGCGAACGCGTTCACGGCGTCGTCTGAGAACGTTTGGAAGGAGTCTGCCGCCAATGAATTGATTGGCAGGCGAAGTTGAGCCGTTGCGCTGGTGGCGCTCAGGCCAAGCACGGCTGACAGGGCAATCGCGCAGAGGGGGCGAAAAATGGATGGCATGTGGCTCTACCTGTATGGCGGTGGTTTCAAACAACACAAGTGGCTTAACACTTGTGTACGTCAAGGTGCTTGGTTCAGCCTTCAGATCGTGCGCGTTGGCGGACAGCGCCCAGTGCCACAAGGCCCAAGGTCATCATCAACCACGTGCTGCTTTCAGGCACCGCAGCGACTTTTGAGACATCGAAGTACATCTGATCGTTGCTGTTGCCCAGGTAGCGGTAGCTGTAGCCGTTGAAGGTGCCAACCGCGTTGCGCGCCAAGGTGCTCAGGGTCAAGCCACCCAACTTGCCACTGTTGAAGGTCTTCCAGCTGCCATAGGTGCTTTCCAGCGCGGCTGCATACTGGCCAGTGGGCATGTAGTAATACTCGAGGGTGCCGTCCGCTGCCACGTTCATCAGATAGTCATCTGAGATGTCGGTGTTGCCGCCCATGTCCAGCAGGCCAACACCCCGTTGGATGCCCTTGCCGTTCAAGGAGCCGCCCCCTGTGAAGGTCGTCCAGGTGTCGTTGCGGCCGATGACGTGGTTGCCCAGCTCGCCATACCACGCGGTGCCGACGTTATCGGCGTAGTACATCACGCCAGAGGTGGCCCCCAGGTAGTTTGCGTTTTGAACTTTCATGCCGCTCAGGTCGCCGCCAGTGAGCGTGCGGGACGTGCCGGCGCAGCAATAGGGCGTGCCTGTGGCCATGTAGGGGTAGTAGTGCTCAAGGTAGCCGGCCGAGTTCATGATGTGGAAGGCGCCATCTTCCGCGCCCATCCAGCGCGACGCATCAATCTGCGAGATGTTCTTGCCTGCGAACTCGCCCGTGGTGCCTGTGAGCTGGCCATTGCCTGTCCAGGTGCTCAGGTTGTTTCCGGTGACTTCGTCGTAGACCCAGATTTCCGCGTGGACCGATGCGGCGACGAAGACGCTGCTTGCGATGAGCCACTTGCCCAAACCGATGCTCGTTTGCTTCATGTCGTAACCCCTTGCTCGTGAAGCGATACGTAACAATTACATCACTATCACGCTAACCTCGCATCCCTTGCTTGCGGTGCTCGATTTCCCTGATCAAGGTGTCAGCGTTTGTGCCGGCCTCTTGCGCTGCAGTCGCGGCGGTGTGAGAAATTGACGGTTTGTGATGCATCATCGAATTGGCTTCGATCACGCACTCGCCAAACGCAAAGTCAAAACTTGATGGCACAGATGAATCGCCGACCCGCCGTTGATGCTGCGCTCTCGGGGCCAAGTGGCACCAAGAGCAAGGGCGGGCGCCCGCCCAAAACCTACATCGAGACCGAAGACATTCGCAGCAGGCTCAAAACCGCTGCTGCCAAGGAGTTCGCCGAGAAGGGCTACCACGGCATGTCGGTGGAGGGCATCTTGGCGCACAGCGGCTTGTCACGGCCGACCTTTTACCGCCACTTTGCCAATGTGGACGAAGTCATCGGCGCGGTCCTCACGGAACTCAATGCCCGCTTGATCCATGACGTTCGAGCTGCTGTGTCTGCCGGAGGCGACCCGGTGGCCAAGGCAGAGGCAGGCTTGATGGCATGGCGCAGGTGGGGCGAGTGGGTTGGCCCGATGCTGCCTTCGATTTATGCCCAGTTGCACAATCCCAATGGGCCGGTTCGGATGTTTCGAAGCCAGGTGGTTGGGGTTTTGTGCGATGACATCGACGGCATCAGCCGACAGTTGGGGCGAGCGCCGGTGCCGCGCATCTTGGTTGAAACCTTCATCGTCGGGGTGGAGTACCTCGGCTACCGCTTCCACTGTGGCGAGGACGCGGGCAGCCCACAGGCCTGGGCTCAAACCCGGGAGGCCATGTTGCGCATGGTGATTGGTTTGCTGGGCTCGCGGCCAGAGTGGGCCGCAGCAACGCAGCTGGCGCAAGTGCTGAGCATCGAGCTCGATCGCCCACCGTCCCCCGCTTGAACCCGTGCCCTCAGCGCCCTGATGTCGCTGCTCAGCCTTTGCTGACCTTGACCGCGGCAATGTCTCGCAAGCTGGGCGCGTGCGCGCCAAACAGCACAGGCAGGTAATCGCGCTGCTGTGCGCGGCCGCGTTGCATCAGCCATTGGGCGCCGCCCGGCAAAGCCCTGGCGATGCGGTGCAGGCTTTGGTTGAGTACGATCATGCCCAGTGGGTACCAAGGCACGACCGCGGTGGGCAGCCCCAGTGAGCGCAGGGTTTCGCTCGACATGCACAGGCGGGCCAGGCTCAGCTGCATGGAACGGTTGACGCGGCCTTGCAGCCACGCGCCCCAAGGGTAGTGCCGCTGCAAGGGTTCGTCGGCCAGTGCTTGCGCCAAGCGCGCGCTGTCGCCATCGGCCATGCGCTGCGTCAACAGGTTTTTGTACAGCAGGTACATGCCAGAGCGCTCGCCGTCATGCAGGTCGTGAAGGTAGGCCTCGTCCACGCCATTGACCCAGGCGATGTAGCGCCACAGGTGCATCACAGCGGCCTTGTCTTGGGCGCTCATGGGGACGCCGACCAGCTTCAAGCCCAGCAGGTAAACGCTGCTGAAGCCCAAGTAAGTGGCTTGCATGTCTGTCTGACACACAGGCGTGCCCAAGTCGGCCGCGTCCCATGTGGGCTGGCGTGCCACGTGGCTGCGCACCATGGCGTGGATGATGCGAACGCGCAGCGTGCTCTTGAAGCCCGGCCCCGAGCGGGCCATGGCGCCGGGCTCGGTCACATCGATCCACCACTTGGTGGTTTCGGCGATGCGTTTGGCCGCACCTTTCTCAAGTGCGCCGGTGGCCAGCAAGGTTTGGTTGATCGCGGCCAATTGGTAGCCGGCCATCAGGCCCGTGACAGCCAGCGCCCGCATGCCAGCGCGGCCACCCAAGCCCGAGACGCGTGCGCCGTGCTGCAGCAAGCCGTCGTCTACCCAAGCTGGACGTTGTTCAACGTGGGTAAAAAATGCGGTGAGTTCGGGCGACGGGTCGGGCACGGCCGCCAAACCTTGCTCAATGGCGAGGTTGACCTGGCTCCAGGCCTCGCGCATGCCGCTGGCCTGCATCCAGGCCGCGAGTTGGTCGGCCAAGGGGTCGCCCATCAGCAGCCCCTGGCCCAGCTGCAGCCACTCTGCATCGGTGGGTTTCAAGGGGGTGCCGGCGGGCAGTTGGCCGACGAACATCCGGGCGGCGCGGGCCGCGCGTTCGGTATCGCATCGGTGGCGGCGTGGCAGCGCGGTGGGCGCAGGTGACGGTGTGGCAGCAGATGACATCAAAGGCGGGCCCTGGGCCCCAAAACAACTTGGGCCCGATGCTGCCGCAAAGCGCGTGCTTTGGCTTGCGTTTACTGGCTGTTCAAGGGATACCACCGGGCTTGCGGGCCACGTTCAAGCGGCGCGAGCCCAAGACGATCTCGCTGGGACGCAGCCCGGTGATCTGCCGAATCGACCGGCTGAAGTGGCTGGCATCGGGGTAGCCCAGCGCGTGGGCCATGTCGGTGAGGCTCTCGCCACTGCTCACCAGCCCGAGCAGGGCGCGCGCCCGCTTCCAGCTTCGCAGCGTCCGAAAGCCCACCCCCATCTCGTCTTTGAACAAGTGCATGAACCGCGATGGCGACAAGCCGCACAAGGCTGCGACCTCTGCCGCTGAGACCTGGTCGGTCACGTGCCTGCGCAAGTGCTTCAGGGCCAGCCCCACGCGGGCATCGGGTTCGCGCGAGGGCAAGGCGGCGCCGAGCAAGGCGGTGTCCAGGGCGGCGTCGCTCATGGCGTGATGGGGCAGCGCGAGCGCGGACGCCGACGCCGAGCTTGCGGCAGATCCGTCCCACAGCGGGGCCAGGTCGCGCGCCCAGGCTTGGCCATCGGCGGGGTGCTGAGCCAGCAGCGCTGGAATGTGGGTGATGTCGGTGAACTCGGGCTCGACCATCAGGCAAATGACCCAGCCGCAGCTGCTGTGCACCGTGTGTGGCGTGTGGGGTGGCACCCACATCACCGAGGCGGCGGCTTGCTCGCCATCGGGTGTCTGCAAGCTCAGGCTGCCTTGGGGTGCCGCATAGACGGTGGCGGCGCCAAACAGACGCTGGCCAGGCGTGCCCAAGACGCCCGCGTACAAGATGCGGTCGTCGGTCAGGGAGAGATAGCTTGGGGGCTGCGCCATGGCGTGATCCTGCCATGCCCCGCACAAAGTAGACTGCACAGCTGCCGCTTTTGCCACTTATGCACCCTGTCATCCCACCTGGCCTGATCGCCCTGCACGGCAACCGTGCAGAAGACCTGGCCGACACCGTTTTTGCCTGGCTCAGGCGCCAGCCCTTGGGCCCGCTCGAAGAAGAAGTCGTGCTGGTGCAAAGCAATGGCATGGCCGAGTGGTTCAAGATGGCCCTGGCCAGCCAGGGCGGGGTGTGTGCCGCCACGCGGGTGGAGCTGCCGGCGCGCTTCATGTGGCGCACCTACCGGCAGGTGCTGGGCCGCGAGCAAGTGCCCGCCCATTCGGCCACCGACAAATCGGCCCTGACCTGGCGTTTGATGCACCTGTTGCCCAGCCTCTTGGCGCAAGAGGGCTTTGAGCCGGTGGCGGGCTTTTTAGAGGCCGACGAGCCAGACCGTTTGTTTCAGCTGGCCAGCCGCTTGGCCGATCTGTTTGACCAGTACCAGGTCTACCGCCCCGATTGGCTGGAGGCCTGGGGGCAGGGCACTGACACCTTGGCTGCGCCCACCCGCGCCGACGTGCCCGTGCCGCCCGATCAGCGCTGGCAGCCGCTGCTGTGGCGCGCCCTGATGGCCACCTTGAGTGAATCTGAGCAAGCGACCATCCGCCCGCGTTTGCATGAGCGGGTGCTGAAT
>JAVLFO010000172.1:0-2968 GCA_046052805.1 Aquabacterium sp.
ATAAGAGACAGGGCCTGGGCTGGGAGCCCAGCTACGAGCCCAAGGACGAGGTGTTCCGCGCCGTCCACTTCGAGGGCATCAAGATCCATGACTGGGACAAGTGGGAAGACCCCTTCCGCCTGACCATGGACGCCTACTGGAAGTACCAGGGCGAGAAGGAAAAGAAGCTCTACGCCATCATCGACGCCTTCCAGCAGAACAACGGCCAGTTCAACGTGAGCGACGCCCGCTACGTGCAGGCCCTCAAGCTCTTCGTCACCGGCATCACCTGCCTGGAATACGCCTCGCACCGCGGCTTCAACATCCTCAGCCGCGAGTTCCCGGGCGTGGCTCCGCGCATCGCCGCGCAGATGCAATCGCTGGACGAGCTGCGCCATTCGCAGACACAGATCCACGCGATGAGCCACTACAACAAGTACTTCGAGGGCATGGCCGAGTTCCCGGAGATGTTCGACCGGGCCTGGTACCTGTCCATCCCGAAGTCCTTCTTTGAGGACGCCATCACCGGCGGGCCCTTCGAGTTCATCACGGCCATCTCGTTCTCTTTCGAGTACGTGCTGACCAACCTCGTCTTCATGCCCTGGATGTCGGGCGCGGCCTACAACGGCGACATGTCCACCGTGTCGTTCGGCTTCTCGGCGCAGAGCGACGAAGCCCGCCACATGACGCTGGGCATCGAGGTCATCAAGTTCCTGCTGGAGCAAGACCCCGACAACCTGCCCATCGTGCAAGCCTGGATCGACAAGTGGTTCTGGCGCGGCTACCGCCTGCTGTCCCTGCTGGCCACGATGATGGACTACATGCTGCCCAAGCGCGTGATGAGCTGGGCCGAGGCCTGGGAGATCTACTTCGAGCAGAACGGCGGTGCCCTCTTCGCCGACCTGGCCCGCTACGGCGTGCGCATGCCCCTGGGCTGGGAGACCACCGTCAAGGAGAAGGGCCACGTCAGCCACCAGGTCTGGTGCACGCTCTACCAGTTCCGCCACGCCGCCGGCTTCCCCGTGTGGCTGCCCTCGGCCGAGGAGATGGACTGGATGTCGGCCAAGTACCCCGAGACCTTCGACAAATACTACCGCCCGCGCTACGAGCACTGGGCCGAGCTGGAGCGCCAGGGCAAGCCCTTCGTCAACGCGACGCTGCCGCAGCTCTGCCAGGTCTGCCAGTGGCCGCAGCTCTTCACCGAGCCCGACGACCCCACGCAAGTCTGCTATCGCGAAGGCACTTACCTGGGCGAGAAGTTCCACTTCTGCTCGGACGGCTGCCAGCACGTCTTCAACCAGGAGCCCGAGAAGTTCGTGCACGCCCACCTGCCGGTGCACCAGATCTACCAGGGCAACTACTTCAACCCGGGGGTGTACCCGACGGCGCCTGATTTCAACCCGCTGGTCGAGGCGCTGAAGTACATGCGCATCCAGCCCGGGGTGGATGGCGGTGACTTCGCCACCCACGCCGATGCGCTGAACTGGCAGCAGTGGACGGGCCGCCCGGCCAACATGCACGCGCCGCATGCCACGTCGGCCACACCCGCCACGCCGGCCACCGAACCCGAACGCAAGATCGCCTGACCCACCCGAGGAGACAACCATGAGCGTCAAAGCCATCCGCCCCGGCTACCACGGGGACATGAAAGACACGGTGGACAAGTTCCACGGCCAGCAGCTGCTCGGCCTGGGCTGGGACCAGCACCTGATGTACGCCGCGCCGATGTGCATCCCGGTGCCGCCGGACATGCCCTTCGGGGCCCTGGTTGCGCAGGTGCTGCCCAAGCTCTACGGCCAGCACCCGGACTTCGACCAGATCGCCTGGGACCGCGTGCAGTGGCGCAAGGGCAGCGAGGCCTTCACGCCCGACCCGGCCAAGAGCCTGAAGGACAACGGCGTGGGCCACAAGGACCTGCTGCGCTTTCGCACGCCCGGCCTGCAGGGCCTGGCCGGTGTCGGCTTCTGAGCGAGGGATGAGGTTGACATGAGCTACCAGCTGACCATCGAACCCCTGGGCCAGACCATCGAGGTCGCGCCCGACCAGACCGTGCTGGACGCCTGCCTGCGCGCCGGCATCTGGCTGCCCCACGCCTGCTGCCACGGCCTGTGCGCGACCTGCAAGGTGCAGGTCTCCGAAGGCGAGGTCGAGCACGGCGACGCCTCGCCCTTCGCGCTGATGGACTTCGAGCGCGAAGAAGGCAAGACCCTGGCCTGCTGTGCCACGCTGCAATCGGACGTGACCATCGAGGCCGAGATCGACGAGGAGCCCGACGCCGAGGTCATTCCCGTGCGGGACTTCGCCGGCGTGGTCTCGCGCATCGAGGCCCTCACGCCCACCATCAAGGCGCTGCACTTCAAGCTGGAGGCGCCCATCCACTTCCAGGCCGGCCAGTACGTGAACCTGGAGATCCCCACCCTGGGCGTGCGCCGCGCCTTCTCGCTGGCGAACACGCCGGCCACGGGCGACGAGGTCGAGCTCAATGTGCGCATCGTCGCCGGGGGCGCGGGCACGGCCTACCTGCACGAGCAGCTCAAGGTGGGCGACGCGGTGCGCCTGGCCGGGCCCTATGGCCGCTTCTTCGTGCGCAAGTCGGCGCACACGCAGCACAAGCTGGGCATGCTCTTCATGGCCGGGGGCTCGGGCCTGTCCAGCCCGCGCAGCATGATCCTGGAGTTGCTGGCCGAGGGCTGCACGCTGCCGATCACGCTGGTGTACGGCCAGCGCTCGCGCGCCGAGCTGTACTACCACGACGAGTTTCTGGCCCTGGCCGAGCAGCACCCGAACTTCACCTACGTGCCGGCCTTGTCCCACGAGCCCGAAGGCAGCGACTGGACGGGCCCGCGCGGCTTCGTGCACGACGCGGCCAAGGCGCATTTCCAGAACGACTTCCGCGGCCACAAGGCCTACCTGTGCGGGCCACCGGTGATGATCGACGCCTGCATCACCACCCTGATGCAGGGCCGCCTGTTCGAGCGCGACATCTACA
>JAVLFO010000173.1:0-4306 GCA_046052805.1 Aquabacterium sp.
GTTGACACCATGCACTTGACCCGACACCGCCTGATCACCGCCCTGGCCCTGAGCGCCCTGGCCAACCTGGCCCACGCCGAACGCGTGGTGGGCTATGTGCGTGACGCCGACACCCAGCGCTCCCTCTACACCGAGGTGCACGACCTGGTGCGCGCGGGCGATGGCGCCGTGCAAACGGCTGTGACGGCTTACTACGATGTGCAAGGCAAGGAGATGGCCCGCAAGACGCTGGACTACCGTGCCAACCGCACGGTGCCCGTTTACCGGCTGGACGTCCCGGCGCTGAAGTACGCCGAAGGCATCAGCAGCAACACGCCCACGGCCCAGGTCTTCAAGATCGACAACGACAAGGAAGACCGCAAGAGCATCGCGCTCAACGAAGGGGCGATCGCGGCCGACTCGGGTTTCAACCAGCTCTTGCAAGATGCCTGGGCGCAGATCAAACGGGGCGAGACCATCAAGTTCAGCCTCATCGCTGCCGGCCGCACGGCCAGCTACAGCTTTCGGGCCCGCAAGCTGGACGAGGTCAACCTCAACGGCACAGCCGCAACCAAGGTGCTGGTCGAGCCCGACTCGATGCTGCGTTTGTTGGTGGCCCCCATTGAGCTGACTTACGACAGCAAAGGCAGCAAACTGCTGGCCTACAAGGGGGTGTCTAACATCCTCAACCCAGAGACGGGCAAGGTCTACAAGCTGATCCAGGTCAACTACGACATCACACCACCGCCCGAGGCCAAGTGGCCCGGCGCCGCCAAGTGAGTGTCAGATGCCCAAGGCTTTCAAACCTTCCCAGCCCACATAGGCGCCGACCAACAAGATCAAGACGCCTGACACGTAGGGCGCCTTGCCAGCGATCTCGCCAAAGCCCGACCAACGCTTGGCCACGTGCTTGATGCTGAGCGCAGCCAACACCCCTGAGGCCACCAGCGTCAATGCCAGGCCCACGCTGAAGCCCAGCACCAAGGTGGCGCCCAGCGCCACTTTTTTGAGCTGCAAGCACAGCAAGAGCACGGTGATGGAGGCCGGGCATGGGATCAAGCCGCCGGTCAGGCCAAACGCCATGATCTGGCCGGTGGTCACCTCTCGGTTGGCAAAACGCTGCTCAATGTCTTTGGCGTGCGAGGCGGCATGGGCATCGTGAGGCGAATGGGCATTCGCGTGATCATGCTGGTGCCCATGGTCGTGGTCGTGGTCGTGATGATGGGCATGGCCATGTTCTTGGTGGTCATGAAAGCACGCATGCTGGTTGCGCCAGGTGCGCCAGATCATCCACAACGCCACCGCCATGATCATGGCCGCTGAGGCCACCTGGAAGTAAGGCTCCGTGGCGTGCCCCCCCCAAGACTGACCAAAGTACAAACCGGCCAAAGCCACAGCCCACACCACGGCCGTGTGCGACACCGTGGCGCACACACCCAACAACATCGCCTGCTGCCATGTGCCACGCACTGCCACGATGAAGGCGGCCATCATGGTCTTGGAGTGCCCAGGCTCTAAGCCATGCAGCGCACCCAGCAAGATCGCGCTGGGGATGAACAGCCAGGCATTGCTTTGCCCTTGTTGCAACAAGGTGGTGATGTCGGTCATGTGTGCTGCGCTCGCTGCCAAGCGCCAGGTTCATCGAACCACCAGTGTAAAAGTCAAACGAGGTCGGCCACGCCGGCATCGGTTGAAATGGCCTCGGTGCGGTGATAAGGCTGTGCCCAATGCCCGGTCGGGTCGCTCAAAGCCTGCACCGCGATGCGCGGCGCTTGCGAGGTGACGCTGCCAAAGATGGTGGCAAAGGCCACGTCGGCTGCATCGCGGCCGGTGCCAAAGCGCACAAATCCCATCGGAATGGCCGTGCCGGAGGGGTCAAACATGTACCAGCGGTTGCCCAAGAACACCTCGACATAGGCATGGAAGTCGGTGGGGCCCAAGACCGGGTCTGCACCAAAGTCAATGCCTGTGGCGAAGCGCGCGGGGATGCTGAGCGCACGGCACAAACCGATCATCAGGTGCGCAAAGTCGCGACACACGCCGACACGGTCGACCAAGGTATCGACCGCCGAGGTGGTCGAGTTGGTCGTGTTTTGCTTGAACTTGACCTGCTGTCGAACCCAGTTTTGAATGGCCAGGACGCGGCTGTAGCCCTGTGGCAGGTGTCCGAACTCGGCCATGGCCACCGCGCACAGCCGATCGGACTGGCAATAGCGGCTGGGGTAGATGTAGCTCAGCACCTCGTGGGGCAACCGCGCCACCGGCACTTCTGCCACCTGCTCAGGCTGGGCCAGGTGGTGGTGCAGGTCGATCACGGCGCGGTACGACACCTGCAAAGGGCCGGCCCAGGCGCTCAAGCGCAGGTAGCGGTTGTGCGTCGATGGGTCGGTGTAGACCTGCGGGATCACCGACTGACTGATGTGCAGTTGTTCGCTGTGCACCACTTGGGCGCGTGTGTGCGCCCCGTGGATGTTGAAGATGAAATCGGCACCCGGCGGGGCGATGTCGTAGTTCAGGTCAATAGAGAGTTCGATGCGGACCATGGGGGCTCGATGCTGGCTGGAGATGTGCAGATCGAACAAGCTCGACAGCACGCTTTCGGGCGTGCCACCGATCGGGGCCGAAGGGTCCATCACGGAGGTGTTGGCAGCTTGAGCATACGCCCTTGCAGCCACCAAACGGTGTCAGCAAGAACCAAGCCCGCGCGAGCGCAAGGGGCAGCTGACTGGGCAGCAGGCTCAGCGATGCGTCAACAGGCTTCGCAAGGCTTGCACCAGCACGGCCGCCGACTGCGCCCAGCTGAACTGCGCTGCCCGCTCAATGCCCCGCTGTATCCGTGCCGATTTGGCTGGCTCGGGCTCATTCAAGGCGCTGGCGATGGCTCGGGTGATCGATGGCACGTCATCGGGCATCGACATCCAGGCCACGTCGCCAGCCACCTCGGGCAATGAGGTGTTGTTGGACGTGACCACGGGCACGCCACAGGCCATGGCTTCGAGCACAGGCATGCCAAAGCCTTCGGCCCAAGTGGGGTACACAAAGGCGGCGGCATGGCGGATCAAGGCGGGCAGATCCTCGTCGCCGACCTTTTCAAGGAAGCGCACCGAGTCACCCAGCCCGAGGGCACGCACTTCGGCAAATGCGGCCTCAAAAGCGAAATCACGCTGGCCCACGATCAGCAGGGTTGGACGAGGCGCAGGCAACGCGGCATAGGCCTTGATCAGGTTGACGTGGTTCTTGCGAGGCTCCAAGCGACCCACGGTGCACAGATAGCCACCGCTGCGCAAGCCATGACGCTGCAGGGTGTGCAGACCATCTTCGGCGCCTTGTCGGGGGCGAAAGCGCTGTGTGTCCACGCCGTTGTGCGTGACGCCAATGCGGGCGGGGTCCACACCATAGGCATTGGCCATTTGTTGGCGCGAGAACCCGCTCACCGTCAAGAGCAAGGCGGCTCGCTGGATGGCATCGCGGCTGCTGATCCGGGCGAGGTGGACAAAGGCGCTGGAGAAAAACTGAGGGTGGCTCTCGAACAGCACGTCGTGGATGGTGCACACGCAGGGGCCAGAGGTCCACAAAGGCAGTCGGTACTGGAGGTGCATCAGGTCCAGACCGAGCTGCTTTTGCAGCCGAGGCAGCTGCCAGACCAGGCGCACGAGGCCATGGGTGGCAGGCATGCGCACCAGCTTGACATTGGGCGCAGCAAAGCAAGGGTGTTCTTGCAGCAAGCGCTCCGGCTCGGCCAGCATCAAATGAAAATCGATGTCTGGCGCTTGCGTGATCGCCGCTTGGTACAGGCCCAGAAGGTGGCTGCGACTGCCCTGGAAAATGCCATCGAAGGTGTGGAAATCAACCCCAATGCGGGGCCGGCGTGCGGGCGTGGACGAGGGGCTCAATTCAGGGCGCCTTCACTTGAGGGTCAGGGTCAACAGGGCCACGCTGTGAGCGGGCAAATCGACCGTGTCGCTGAGCGCTGGCGTGCTGTCCTCGCGCTGCATGGCACCAGCGCGGTCACTCGTGTCAAACACGTCGGCAGAGGTCAGCACCGTCAAGGTTTGTGCGCTCACTGCAGACGCAAATGCCCGGCCCAGACTCAAGCTCAAACGGGCTGGGTTGGCGGGGTCTTTGTGGATGATCAGCACGCGCAAGGTGTTGCCATTGCGGGTGACCAGTGCCTCGGCCACCGGCAGGCCCTTGACCGCCGCGGTCAAGCCGATGCTGGGGGTATCGACGGTGGGGCCCGACACGACCACCGGCAACAACTGGCCCTGAAGCGCCTCTTTGTAGAGCTTGAAAACCTCGAACGCTGGGCGCGCTTGCGGTTGCGACT
>JAVLFO010000174.1:0-5467 GCA_046052805.1 Aquabacterium sp.
AGATGTGTATAAGAGACAGGCTTCATGGACACGCTGACGCGCGGCGTACCTGGCTTCTTTGTGCCACGGCAAGGTGCTGCCATCAACATCGCGCAATCGGTGCCAACGCCTGAGGCCAGCTTTTACGACACAACGCCACTGCAAGCCACCCTGGAACGCCTGGTCGACTTTGACTACCTGAATGCAGGCCACGTCAGGTGCACGGTGTGCGCCGTGTCTGTGGCCACTGGCGAGTTGGCCGTGTTTGACAGCGCCAAGCAGCGCCTGACTGCGCAGCACATCATGGCCAGTGGCGCTTTGCCACCGGGCTTTCCGCCCGTGGTGATCGATGGTCAAGCGTATTGGGATGGTGGTATCTACTCCAACACACCCGCCGACATCGTGCTGGCCGATGCCGAGCGACGCGACACCCTGTGCTTCATGGTGGACCTGTGGGACCCCACCGAAAAGGAGCCCACATCGATCAGCGCGGCGATGGCGCGTCAAAAAGACATCCAGTACGCCAGCCGCACGCGCGAGCACTTGCAAGACCACCAAAGCATGCAGAACATGCGTCGTGCCATCAACGCCCTTGCAAAGCGTCTACCCGCCAAGGACCGACAAGACCCGCACGTCCAAGAGCTCATGGGATTGGGTTGCCACAGCGCCATCCACATCGTGCGGCTGATCATGAAAGCATTGCCCACAGACGACCACAACAAGGACGTCGACTTTGCCCAGTCCAGCCTGGATGCCCGATGGCAAAAGGGTTTGCACGACGGGCATCGCGCCTTGCGTCACAAGAGTTGGCTGGCCCCCTTGCCGCCCGATGTGGGCATGGTCATCCACGAACTGCCACAAGAAGACGAGTGAGGACCCCATGACCGAAGACGACGTGCGTGCTCAGGCATTCGCCATGCCCATCCACAGCCCCGCCTTCCCGCCAGGGCCCTACCGCTTTGTGGACCGGGAATACCTCATCGTCAGCTACCGAACCGACCCAGAGGCCTTGCGCAAGCTGATCCCCGCACCACTGGAGCTGGTCGAACCCATCGTCAAGTTCGAGTTCATCAACATGCCCGACTCGACGGGCTTTGGCCGCTATTGCGAATCGGGCCAGGTCATCCCGGTGCGGCTGGGCGATGAAATCGGCGGCTTTGTGCTGTCGATGTTCCTCAACGACCACCCACCGATTGCCGCGGGCCGCGAGTTGTGGGGATTCCCAAAGAAGCTGGGCCAGCCCGAGTTGCGCGTGCACACCGACACGCTGATGGGCACCCTGGATTACAGCGACTTCCGCGTCGCCACCGGCACCATGGGCTTCAAGCACCAAGCCATGGACGTGAACAAGGCCAAGGCGGCGTTGTCGGCACCCAGCTTTTTGCTCAAGATACTGCCGCACGTCGATGGCACGGCCAGGGTGTGCGAGCTGGTGAAGTACTACCTCACCGACATCGACGTCAAAGGCGCGTGGACCGGCCCCGGCGCACTTGACCTGCACGCCCATGCACTGGCGCCGGTGGCCAACCTGCCTGTGCTGGAGGTGCTGTCCACTGTGCACATCTTGGCGGACCTGACCTTGCCCATGGGCAGCGTGGTCCACGACTACCTGGCCAAACCGGCCTGACCCTAGCGCCCCTGTTCAACCAGACGGAGAACCCCATGACCCTCAAAGACAAAGTCGCGATCATCACCGGCTCAGCCAGTGGCATCGGCAAAGAGATCGCCCTTGAATACGCGGCGCAAGGCGCCAAGGTGTGCATCGCAGACCTCTCGCTCGAAGCTGCCCAAGCCACCAGCCAAGAGATCATCAACAGCGGTGGGCAGGCCATGGCAGTGGCCATGGACGTGACCCAAGAAGCACAGGTCGACGCAGGCGTTGCACAGGTCGTGGCGCAGTGGGGCAGCGTGGATGTGCTCATCAGCAACGCTGGCATCCAGATCATCAGTGCCCTGGTGGACTTCAAGCTGGACGACTGGCGCAAGCTGCTGGCCATCCACCTCGACGGCGCGTTTCTGACCACACGCGCTGCCATGCGGGCCATGATCGCGGGCGCCAAAGGCGGCTCGATCATCTACATGGGCTCGGTGCACTCGCACGAGGCCTCGCCTTTGAAGGCACCCTACGTTACCGCCAAGCACGGCCTGATCGGACTGGCGAAGGTGGTCGCCAAGGAAGGCGCCAAAGACGGCATTCGGGCCAATGTGATCTGCCCAGGCTTTGTGCGCACGCCCTTGGTTGACAAGCAGATCCCGGAACAGGCCAAAGCCTTGGGCATCAGTGAGGCCGAGGTGATCAAAAATGTGATGCTCAAAGAGACGGTCGATGGCGAATTCACCACCACCCAAGACGTGGCGCAACTGGCCTCGTTCCTTGCCGCCTTCCCCAGCAATGCGCTGACCGGGCAGTCGATCACCGTGAGCCACGGCTGGCACATGCAATGAATTTTTGACGCGCGTTCAAGCGCTCTGACATGCCGGGGTGCTGGAGGCGGGCCAGGCCTCAGAGGCTGGCGCAGCCGCAGCCTTGGCCGCTTGCCTGGCTGACAGCAACTCGGCCGCGATGGCCACGGCAATCTCAGGTGGCGTGCGGCTGCCAATGGGCAAACCCACAGGTCCGTGCAGCCGGGCCACATCGGCCAAAGACAAATCGAAGTGTTCGCATAGGCGGGCACGGCGCGTGTGGTTGTTGGCCACCGAACCCATGGCCCCGACGTAGTAGGCGGGGGATCGCAAGGCCTCGATCAAGGCCAGATCGTCCAGCTTGGGGTCATGGGTCAAAGCCACCACGGCGGTGTGAGGGTCAGGCTGCATGCCCAGCACCACGTCGTCGGGCATGCCCGCCACCCAGGGCGCACCGGGCACGTCCCACTCTGTGTGGTACTCGGGGCGAGGGTCGCACACGCTCACGGCAAAGCCGAGCGTCTGCGCGATCGGCGTCAAAAAGCGCGCCGTCTGCCCTGCTCCAATGATCAGCAGTCGCCACCGAGGCCCGTGTGTAGTGATCAGTACATCGCCATCCCATTGCACATGGGGGCCATCGCCGGCTGGCGTCACGAGCACGTGCGGGCTTGCCAAACTCACATGGCGACGCATCAGGCGGCCTGCATCGATGCCAGCACGCAGTTGCTGCAAGGCGGCCAGATCGGGCGAAGACTCGACCACCAGCGCCAGCGTGCCGCCACAAGGCAGCCCGAAACGCCGGGCCGCCTCGCGGGTGCCACCGTAGGTCACCAAGGCGGGCGGCGCCCCCGGCGTGATCAGGGTTCCGCTGCGCATGCGGTCGATCAAATCGTCTTCGATGCAGCCGCCCGAAACCGAGCCCTGCACACGGCCATCGTCACACAAGGCCAGCCAAGCGCCGGGCTGGCGCGGCGCCGAGCCCCAGGTTTGTGCCACCGTCACCAACGCGAAGTGGTGGCCTTGCCCATGCCAACGCACGATGGCATCGAGCACCTGCTGGTCGAGGCTGTCCATGGCGTGCGGCTCAAGGCATGCGCGATGCAGCCAGCTTGATGGCCGCACGGATGCGCCCATAGGTGCCGCAACGGCAGACGTTGTCGATGGCGTCGATGTCGGCGTCGGTCGGGGTTTTGGTGCGATTGAGCAAGGCCACCGCTGCCATGATCTGACCCGGCTGGCAGTAGCCACACTGGGCCACATCCAAGTCAAGCCAGGCTTGCTGAACCGGGTGCAAGGTGCCGTCGGCAGCCAAGCCCTCGATGGTGGTGATGTTCATGCCATTGACCGCCGAAACCTGGGTCGAGCAGGGCGTGAAGGCCTTGCCATTGACGTTGCAGGTGCAGGCTTTGCACACATTGATGCCGCAGCCATACTTTGGTCCAGTGATGCCGAGCTTGTCACGCAGCACCCACAGTAAGGCCATGTCGTTGGGTGCATCGACCGAGACGGGTTTTCCGTTGACGCTGAAATTCTGGATGGTCATGTCGAGGTCTCCTTAGACGGGCAAAGGCAAGATCAGACGATTGGGCAGTTTGCCCGGCGGGAAAGGTGTGAAGTCCACCGGGAAGTACAGCGGGAATTTGCGCACCTTGGTCCCTGTGGCCCGCGCATAGGCATTGGCGATGGCGCCGCTCGAGGCCGACAGGCCCACCTCGCCCAAGCCGCCGATGGACTCGCCATTGGCGGGCATGACGATGACCTGGACGTTCTTGGGATAGTGGCGGTTGCGGCTGAAGTGGTATTGCGAGAAGCTGCCCTCGAGTGGCAAGCCCGCCTGCACGTGCAAGCCCGAGCTGAGAACGATCGAGATGGATTCGGCCAGCGCACCTTGCACCTGGGCGTCAATGCCGCTGGGGTTGATGGGCTTGCCCACGTCAATCGCGATGACGGCCTTGGTCACCAGTGCGGGGCCTGTGCCCGCCATGGCAGGTCGGGCATCGATCTCGACCAGGCAGGCCGTGAACGAGCGCGTCTCTTGGTGAACCGCAATGCCTTGCGCAAACCCAGCCGGCATGGACTTGCCCCACTGCCCTGAACTGCACACCGCCTGAAGCACGGCGCGCGCACGGGGCGAGCGCAAGAACGACAAGCGGAAGGCCAGCGGGTCCTTGCCCATCGCCTTGGCCATCTCGTCCACCATGATCTCTTCGACCATGCGTGTGGGTTGGATGTGAACCGAGCGGTACGAGCCCGTGTTCATGATGATGGGCGCGGGCAGCAGCAGCTTGTTGGCGACGCCGAAGTGATAGGGCGACGACACCATCGTCTTGAACAAAGACTCCTCGACCGCCAGGTTGCCAATGCTTTGTTGCACGCTGGCAGGCGCCGTGGCGGCAGCGGCCGTCAACAAGTCGCCAAAGCCATGACGGGTGTCCAGGCGTGGGCTGGCAATCCGGTGGTCAAAAGCCACCACCTGCCCCAGTAACATCGTGGCGCGCACACGGTGGTACTGCTGCGGACGACCGCGGCCATGCCGCATGTCATCAGCACGGTGGTACATCAGCTTGCATGGGTAACCCAAGGCTTTGGACACCTGTGCTGCCTGCTGAACCGGGTCCCAGAACAAGCGTCGGCCAAACGAACCGCCGGCCGAGATCACGTGTGCCTTCACGGCAGTCGGTGGCAAGCCCAGATCCAGTGCGACCGACTTGGCCGCCACGATGGGCGACTGCATGCCTGCCCAAATCTCACAGCTCACGACCGTGCCCTGTGCATTGCGCTTGACGTCAACGATCGCGCAATCGCTCTCCAACGGCGCGTGCGACAGGGGCGCCATCTCAAATTCAGCGTCCAACGTGATCGAGCCCAGGGCTGGCAGACCCAGCGGCAACACCGATGCTTTGAGCTTGGCGTTGATCGTGGCATTGCTTTCGCCATCGATGGTGCCAGGGCCCCAGGTCACATCCAATGCATTGACCGCATCCCAAGCCTGTCCGAAGGTTTCGGCCATCACGGCCACCCCGGGCGGGATGGGCGTGATCACGCCCCCACTGGGCAACACGCACACACCGATCACACCGGGCAT
>JAVLFO010000175.1:0-5378 GCA_046052805.1 Aquabacterium sp.
CTGAACAACTCGATGTTGATCATTGCGGGCTCGCTGGTGGGTTCGTCCGGTGCCATCCTCTCGTACATCATGTGCAAGGCGATGAACCGCTCGTTCTTCAACGTGATCTTGGGTGGCTTTGGTGGTGAGGCCGGTCCGGCCGCTGCTGCCGGCGCGCAAGCGCAACGCCCTGTAAAGAGCGGTTCGGCCGACGATGCGGCCTTCGTGCTGGGCAATGCCGAAACCGTGATCATCGTGCCGGGCTATGGCTTGGCCGTGGCCCGTGCGCAGCACGCGGTCAAAGAGCTGGCCGCCAAGCTCACCGAGAAGGGCATCAACGTCAAGTACGCCATTCACCCGGTCGCAGGCCGCATGCCGGGTCACATGAACGTGCTGCTGGCCGAGGCCGAAGTGCCTTACGACCAAGTGCACGAGATGGAAGACATCAACGGCGAGTTCGGCCAAGCCGACGTGGCGATCATCTTGGGCGCCAACGACGTGGTGAACCCTGCGGCGCACGTCAAGGGCAGCGCCATCTACGGCATGCCTATCCTGGAAGCCTACAAGGCCAAGACCGTGATCGTGAACAAGCGCTCGATGGCCTCGGGCTATGCCGGCCTGGACAACGAGCTGTTCTACATGGACAAGACCATGATGGTGTTCGGCGACGCCAAGAAGGTCGTGGAAGACATGGTCAAAGCGGTGGAGTGATCGCCGCCAGGCGAGCGGTGTGAGCCGCTGGCTGGCCAAACAAAAAGCCCGGTCTTGGACCGGGCTTTTTTGTGCCTGTGACACGGAAGGCGCCAGCGCTCAAGCCAATGCTGCGCGGGCCTTGTGTTGACGCTGACGCAAGACGCCCAAGCCCGTCAGCCCCATCAACAGCATCACGCTGCTTTGCGCTTCGGGTACGGCAGTCGGGGTAAGCAGGTAAGAGCGGAACACACCGTTGAAACTGCCCCAGCCCACAATCTGGCCAGCCGCGTTAATGGCCTGCGCCTGACTCAAGGACCAGCCTTGCGCGTCGATCACTTGGCTGCCCAGGTCAACGGTTTCACCTTGGTCCCACAGCGCGGCTCGGAATTCGCCAGATGAACTCAACACCGAAAACCCAACAATCTGCCCTGCGTCGTTGATGTCGAAGGCCGCTGCGCCTTTGTCTCCGGCGATGGGTGCGAGCACCAGGGCGTGTCCGTCCTCCCAGAGCAAGGCTTGGTCCACGTTGTCCTGTGTGGCGTAGCCAACGATCTGGTTGCGGTTATTGACGTCGATCGCCACGCTTTGTGTGAATGGCGCGGGTGTGTCCAGCAGGCGGGTTTGTCCGTTTTGCCACACCACGGCAGAAGATTGGTACGCGGCGTCAAATGTGCGTCCTACGATGGTGCCGTTGTCATTGATGCCAATGGCAATGCTCGATTGCGCATTGCCGCTGGGGGTGGGCAGCGCGCTGACTTGGCCCTGGCGCCAAACCACGGCCTGCCCACCAGACGAACCGACCACATCACCTGGCTGGTTGATGGCAGTGGCGCTGGCATCGCTGCTGCCAGGCAAGGCCGGCAGGGTGCTGATTTGCCCTGATGACCACTGCACGGCTTGCTGGCCAGACGAGCCCACGATGACGCCTGCGTTGTTGATCGACGCTGCGCCGCTGTACCAGCTGTCTGGCCATGCCCCCAGGTTGCTGATGCTGCCGTTCTGCCAGACAAAGGCTCGGTTGCCGTCTTGGCTGTTGCCATAGCCCACGACCGTCGCGCTGTCGTTGAGTCCGTAAGCGTCCAGTGACGATCCCCCCGGCAGGCTTCCCAGGTCGGTGAGCGTGTAATAAGAGGCGGCGTGAGTGGACAGTGTGGTCAGGGCCGCGAGGCCCACGGCGAGGGCGCGGTAGGTTTGGCGCTGTGTGTGCGATGGCATGGAGACTCCCGTGAGCTTGTTGTGCGGTCAACAGGCATTGTCGTGAGTACATGCTGGGCGCGCGCCCCCCACTTTTGGGGAGGCGCGGCTCACGGCGCCGCAATGACCACCCGGTCGCGGCCTTCGTTCTTGCCCTTGTAGAGGGCTGCGTCGGCACGCTGGATCACGGCATCGACGTCTTCGTCGATGCCAAAGGCGGTCAGGCCCATCGTCACCGTCACGCGCAAGGGGTGCTTGGGTGTGTGAAAGGCGACTTGCGAGACCATCAAGCGCAAGCGCTCGGCCACGGGCCACGCGGCCTCGACGTCGGCCAGCGGCAACACGATCAGGAACTCTTCGCCACCCCAACGGGCGACGAAGTCCATGTCGCGCACGCCTTCTTTGAGCACCTTGGAGACGGCTTTGAGGGCCCAGTCGCCCATGTTGTGTCCCCAGGTGTCATTGAGCTTTTTGAAGTGGTCGATGTCGACCAGCATCAGTGCCATGGGGCCGGGCTTGCGCACGCGTCGGGCCTGTTCGCGCTCGAGGGCGTCCATCATGCAGCGCCGGTTCATCAGGCCGGTCAGGCTGTCGGTGGTGGCCAGTTCGTGCAGGCGCGCTTCGGTCTGGTTGATCAGGCGCACGTAGATGGTGGTCAGCCCGCTCAGCACCGTGAGCACGGTCACCAAGTTGAAGGTGTGCAAGCTGGCCAGCGTGGTGCGGTCCAGGAAGTGCATCGGCAGCGCATAGCGGTATCGCAGGTCGAGCACCACGTAGGTCAATGCGACCACGGTGCTCAGGACCACCTTGATTCGCCAGTTCGTGAAGGCGCTGGCCAAGATCACCGGGATGGTCAGGATCAGGTAGTAGTGAAAGCCAGTGTCCCAGCCCAGTACGATCACGGCCGCGATGGCGTGGAGCACCACCTCCGTCCCCATCAAAATCATGGCGGTGGCCACGCGCTGGCGTTTGATCAGCCACGCCGCCAACGTGAAGCAGCAGACGCTGCCCACGTTGAAGCGGACCATTTCCATGGCGCCGTTTTGGTAGAACAGGGCCGCAAAGGCGAAGTGCACCACCAAAGCCAGCACGCAGGCGCTGCGCAGCAGCAGGGCGAAAGCGGTGGCGCTGCCTTGGTTGGCGGGCAGAGGTTCGCTGGGCGCGAGGGCGCGAGCGTCAGATGGCATGGAGCCAGCTTAGCAGCATATGACCCCTGCGCGGGCGGGGGATTGTTCGCTGCGGGCCTGCCTCAGGCGCGGACGCCGTGCTCGCTGGCGGGCTTCAAGCCCAGCATGGCGCGCGCTTCGACGGGGCTGGCAATGGCGCGGCCCGCGTTCTTGGCGCATTGGGCCAGGGCCTGGATGAGTTGGCCGTTGCCGCTGGTGCGCTCGCCCCCGGGCAGGTAGAAGGTGTCTTCCACGCCGGTGCGCAACATCCCGCCGAGGTCGGCGGTGGCTTGGTGCACGGCCCAGATCTCTTCGCGGCCGATCAAGGTGGTTTGCCAGACGGTGCCGGGCTTGCGGTACTTGACCAGCAGCTTGAGCAGGTCGGCGTCGACGGGCATGCCCGAGGCCACGCCCATCACGAAGTTGTATTCGAGGTGGTCGGCCATGCGGGCCTTTTGGTACATCTCGACCGAGCGCACGATGCCCACGTCAAAGCACTCGAACTCGGGGCGGGTGCCGGTTTCGTTCATCACGTCGAGCATGGCCTTGACCTTGTCGACCTGGTTGTCGAACAGCATGGGGGGCCAAGCCCATTGGCCGTCGGCCTTGATCTTGAGGTAGTTCAGGCTGCCGGCGTTGCAGGCGGCGATCTCGGGGCGCACGGCGCGGATGCAGGCGGCAGGGCCCGAGATGTCAGGGCCGACCACGCCGGTGGTCAGGTTGATGATGACGCCGGGGCAGGCGGCGCGGATGGCGGTGTCGATCTCGCTGGCCACTTGCGGGTCCCAGCTGGGGAGGCGGCCCATGCCGGGTTCTTGGCGGCGCAGGTGCACGTGCATGATGGATGCGCCCGCGTCATAGGCTTCGCGCGCGGCGGCGGCCATTTGGGCGGCCGTCACGGGCACGGGGTGTTGGGTGGGGTCGGTGAGCACGCCGGTGAGTGCGCAGGTCAAAATGGCCTTGTCCATCAGTCTTCCTTCGTGAGTTCGATGTTGATCAGCAGGGCCTTGGCCTGCACTTGGTCGCCGGGGGCGGCGTACACGGAGGTGACCACGCCCGGTGCTTGGGCCAACAGCCACATTTCCATCTTCATGGCTTCGATGCTGAGCAACTGTTGCCCCACCTCGACGGAGTCGCCGGGCTTGACCAGGACCTGCGCCACGGTGCCGGCCACGGGCGAGAGCGCGCGGCTGGGGTCTTGGGCCTTTCCTTGGTCGGGCCAGGCCGACACCTCGGTGAACACGAACACGGCCGCCTGGACCACGATGTTCAGCTCGTCACCGGTCCAGATGGCGCGCAGGCGGCGCTGCACACCGTGCAGCTCGAAGCGGGCGATGCCGGTGGTGGCGTCGTGCGAGATCAGGCGCACGGGTGTGGCGTTTGACGTCGGTGTGGGGCTGACCAAGTAGGTGCCGCTGGTGCGGCCTTGTGCGGCCTGCACACGCAGCGTGCGCTGGGCGCTGTCGCACGACAGGCTGACGTCGTATGCGGTGACGCTGGTCGAGCGCAGCACGGTCTGGTCACCTTGTTGGCGAGCCGCGTGCAGGGCTGCGGCCAGCAGCCAGGTGTCGTCGCTGGCCACGGGGCGCTGCAAGATGGCTTCGTTGTCGAGCAGCCATTGGTCGATGAGCGCTGTGGTCATGGTGCCTGCGCGGAAGCGCGGGTGGTCGGCCAGGTCGCGCAAGAAGCGGGCGTTGTGTTTGAGGCCGAGCAGCGGCGCGTCGTCGAGCGTGGCGATCAGGCGGCGGATGGCGTCGTCGCGGTCGCGGCCATGCACGATGAGCTTGGCCACCATGGGGTCGTAGTGCGGCGTGACGGTGCCGCCTTCCACGATGCCATCGTCGATGCGCACGCCTTCGAACAAGGCTTGCGCAGGCCGCCACCAGCTGATGTCGCCGGTCTGGGGGGCGAAGCCCGCGTAGGGGTCTTCGGTGTAGAGGCGCGCCTCGATGGCGTGGCCGCTCAGGGTGATCTGGTCTTGCGTCAAGGGCAGGGGCTGGCCGGCGGCCACGCGCAGTTGCCACTCGACCAGGTCCAGGCCCGAGATCATTTCGGTGACCGGGTGCTCGACCTGCAAGCGCGTGTTCATATCCAGGAAGTAGTAATTCAAATCCTGGTCGACGATGTATTCGATGGTGCCTGCGCCGCAGTAGCCAATGGCCTTGGCGGCCAGCACCGCGTCGCGGCCCATCGCGGCGCGCATCGCGGGGTTCACCACGGGCGAGGGCGATTCTTCAATGACCTTTTGGCGGCGGCGCTGCGCCGTGCAGTCGCGCTCGCCGATGTAGACGGCGTTGCCGTGGCTGTCGGCGAAGACCTGGATCTCGATGTGGCGACCGTCAAGGA
>JAVLFO010000176.1:0-3953 GCA_046052805.1 Aquabacterium sp.
TCGGCAGCGTCAGATGTGTATAAGAGACAGATTTCATGTGAGGCGGTACAAGTATGAAGCTGCTTCTCGTGGACCTTGAAAACAAGCACACTTGACTGATCCCCTCTACCCCTGCCAGTGCTTTGCGGTAGTGGGCGACTGCGGAAGTTGAGCGGCCGGTTCTGGCGTCCTCCGGTACCAGCCGGCGCGAAGCGAATGGCCGGAGCCAGCCTTGACCTGACATCCCCGCATACCAGATCACTGCCTGCATCCAACCGACTCGGATCACTCAGCTTTCCCACCAAGCGCTCAGATCACGACTGGTCAAAACAGCAAGGGGGCATCACGCCCCTTTTGCAATCAACGTCCAAGCAGCATGATGCGGTGGCGTCAGAGGCCACCACCACTCACTCCACCGTCACCGACTTCGCCAAGTTGCGCGGCTTGTCCACATCCGTGCCCTTGGCACAAGCCGTGTGATACGCCAGCAACTGCAGCGGCACCACGTGCAGGATGGCCGACAGGGCACCGTAGTGCTCGGGCAGGCGGATCACATGGATGCCGGGCTCGGCCTGGATGTGCGTGTCGGCATCGGCGCAGACGTACAGCTCGCCGCCGCGCGCCTTCACCTCTTGCATGTTGCTCTTGAGCTTTTCAAGCAAGGCATCGTGGGGCGCCACCACCACCACGGGCATCTCGGCGGTCACCAAAGCAAGGGGGCCGTGCTTGAGCTCGCCCGCCGGGTAAGCCTCGGCGTGGATGTAGCTGATCTCTTTGAGCTTCAAAGCGCCTTCCAAGGCGATGGGGTAATGCAGGCCACGACCCAGGAACAAGGCGTTGTCTTTGCGCGCAAAGGCTTCGGCCCAGGCCACGACTTGGGGCTCCAGCGCCAGCACGGCTTGCAGCGCGGCAGGCAGGTGGCGCATGGCCTTGATGTGCTCGGCTTCTTGCTCAGCGCTCAGGTTGCCGCGCAGCTTGGCCAGCGTCAATGTCAACAAGAACAAGGCGGCCAACTGCGTGGTGAAGGCCTTGGTCGACGCCACACCAATCTCGGCCCCGGCACGCGTCACGTAGTGCAGCTTGCAATCGCGCACCATGGCACTGGTCGAGACGTTGCAGATGGTGAGCGTGTGCTCCATGCCCAGGCTGCGCGCGTGCTTGAGCGCGGCAATGGTGTCGGCCGTTTCGCCTGATTGGCTGATGGTGACCACCAGGGTGCGTGGGTCAGGCACGCTGTCGCGGTAGCGGTACTCGCTGGCAATCTCAACCTGCGTGGGGATCTTGGCAATGGACTCGAGCCAGTACTTGGCCGACGAGCCCGAGTAGTAGCTGGTGCCGCAAGCCAAGATCAGCACGCGGTCGATCTGGCCAAACACGGCGGCGGCATCTTCACCAAACAACGTGGGCGTGATGGCCTCAACACCTTCGAGCGTGTCGGCGATGGCGCGCGGCTGCTCGAAGATTTCCTTTTGCATGTAGTGGCGATAGGGGCCCAGCTCCACGGCGCCGCTGTGCGCGGTCACGGTGCGCACGGGGCGCTGGTCGGCCTCCATGCGTTGGTAGCTGCCATCGGCCAGGCGGTGCTCGATCCAATGGCGGCCGGGCTGCAAATCAACCACATCGCCTTCTTCAAGGTACACGATTTGGTCGGTGACGCCAGCCAGCGCCATGGCATCAGAGGCCAAGAAGCGCTCTGAGGCATCGGCCCCGCCCACGCCCATGATCAGGGGCGAGCCGTAGCGGGCACCGATCACGCGTTGGGGCTCGTCACGGTGGAACACGGCAATCGCGTAGGCACCGGTCAAGCGCAGCGTGGCGGCCTTGACGGCAGCGAACAGGTCGCCGTCGTACAGCTGGTCGATCAGGTGGGCAATGACCTCGGTGTCGGTCTGGCTCAAGAACACATAGCCCTTGGCTTGCAGCTCGGCGCGCAGTTGCTCGTGGTTCTCGATGATGCCGTTGTGGACCAGGGCGACACGGCCAGGCTTTGCGGCGGCAGCGTCCGCGCCTGGGCCGTGCGAGAAATGCGGGTGGGCATTGTGCACCGCAGGGGCGCCGTGGGTGGCCCAGCGGGTGTGGGCGATGCCCAGGGAGCTGTCGATGCCTTCATCGCGGGCCTGCGCGTCGAGCTCGGCCACACGCTGGGTGCTGCGCGAGCGACGCAGCGCGCCGTCTTGCAAGACGGCCACGCCGCAGGAGTCATAGCCGCGGTACTCAAGGCGTTTGAGGCCTTCCACCAGAATCGGCGTGATGTTGCGTGAACCGACGGCGCCAACGATGCCACACATGTGCTTTCCCTTTGTTGCAGTGCAATGTATGCAGATGCTAGCCAGCTTCAGGTGAAATGTTCTTGTTATTTACATTGATTTTTGGAAGATCATTCACTTGTGAATTTTTCACGGACAAATTCTTTCGTAAAAAACCAATTATTGAGACAATCAACCATGAGGAACGATTCGCCCACTGATTTAGATGCCACCGACCTGCGCCTTTTGGGGCTGTTGCAGCAAGACGCCGCCGTGTCCAACCAAGCGCTGGCCGATGCAGCGCGGCTGTCGCCGGCCACTTGCCACCGTCGGGTCAAACGGCTGCGCGACGAGGGCTTCATTGAGCGCCAGGTGGCGATCTTGTCGCCCGACAAACTGGCGGGTGTGCTGGGATGGGGGCTGAGCGCCCTGGTCGAGATCACGCTCGACACCCAAACCCAAGAGGCGCTGGACGCCTTCGAGGCCCACGCTGTGGCCGAGCCTGAGGTGCAGCAATGCTGGCGGGTGTCGCCCGGGCCCGATTTCGTGCTGGTGCTGCAGGTGATCGACATGCCGGCTTACCAGGCGCTGGCTCGGCGGCTGTTCACGCAAGACGCGCAGGTACGCAATGTGCGCGCGTTCTTTTCGGTCAAGCGGGCCAAGTTCGGCACCCAGCTGCCTTTGCAAGCAGCGGCGCCTCAGCGGGCTTGATGGGCCGCCGGGCCGGGCCTGCCGCGTTCAGCGCTTGGGTTGTGCAGGCTCTGGTGCCAAGGGGTCGACCAAGGTGGCATCGACACGCAAGGCCAGCGGCTTGCCGTCCAGCGGGTGATGCACCGGGCCATTGACGCTCACCACGCGCGCGCTGCTGGGCGCACGGGCGGAGGGCGGCGCCACGGGGTCGGCATCCAGCGTGGGCAAGACCTTGAGCAGTTCTTCGTCTGACATGCGCGCCAACTCGGCCACGGTGGGCTTGCGTGGTGCGGGCGCGGCCTGCGCGGCTTTGGGATCGGCGGTCGACGCCGTTGTGGCAACGCGCTCGTCGGGCAAAGGCGTGGGCTGAAGAACCGGCGGTGCAGGTGGACGCGCTGCGTACTGGTCAGACAAGGCCTGCTCGATTTGGTGCTGCCCCACCACTTGCCAAATCCAAGAGGCGGCGGCCAACAAAACCAAACCAGCCACCGCGCCACCAATGACGACCGTGCGGCGGCTGGGTGGCCACGCAGCTTGCGGTGCATTGGACTGCGGCACAGCCCAGTCCATGTCCACACGGGCGCTGCCAGCACCCGGATGATCGGCCTCTTCAGGCGTCAAGGGTTGCGAGCCAAACAAGGTGCGCGACGGCGCCAGCGAGGCGTCGTAGTCCTGGCGCAGCTTGGGGTCGATCAAGACCTCGTAAGCGCCGTTGAGCGCCACCATTTGCTCGTGCATGGCGTCGTCCAGGCCCATGGAGCCGCCCTGGCGATCGGGGTGGAGCTTGGCCGCCAACGCCCGATAGGCAGCGCGGATGACTTCGGGCGGTGCGTCCTGCGACACTTTCAAGCGTTCGTAGTGGTTCACAGCGAGCAGATCCTGCAGCAGGTCAGGGTTGGGGGATGCAACAGATGTTAGCGGCTCCGTGCGACGTCCAGCGTTCAGGGAGCGTCAACGCTTGATTTTTTGCGGGCGTTTCCAGCCAGAGAGGGCAACTTGTTTGCCGCGCGCCACGGCCAGGTCGCCCGCAGCCACGTC
>JAVLFO010000177.1:0-3938 GCA_046052805.1 Aquabacterium sp.
ATTGACAAGCTGCGCGAAGCAGGCGCCGAGGTGACCGCGATCACCCTGCAGGATGGCGCTACCAGCGTGCCGGCGATCCGCATCCGCGCCAGCGGGCGGCTGAAGGCACAGAGTTTTCGCACCAGCGAGTACCCGGGCTTTCCCACCGACATGCAGGCCCAGTTCATGGCGCTCAATTGCGTGGCCGAGGGCACAGCCGTCATCCACGAGACGATCTTTGAAAACCGTTTCATGCACGTCAACGAGCTGATCCGCCTGGGCGCCAACATCGCCGTCGACGGACACAGCGCGGTGGTCACGGGCGTGCCACAGCTCTCGGGCGCCACCGTCATGGCCACCGACCTGCGCGCCTCGGCCAGCCTGGTCATCGCCGGCCTCGTGGCCGATGGCGAGACCCTGGTCGACCGCATCTACCACCTCGACCGTGGCTACGACCAGATGGAAGCCAAGCTGCGCGGCATCGGCGCCGACATCGAACGCGTGAAGGGCTGAGCATGAACAGCAACATCATCACCCTGGCCCTGTCCAAAGGCCGCATCTTCGAAGAGACCTTGCCCCTGCTGGCCGCCGCTGGCATCGAGGTCGCCGAAGACCCTGAAAAGACCCGCAAGCTGATTTTGCCGACCAACCGCCCCGACGTGCGCGTGGTGCTGGTGCGCGCCTCTGACGTGCCCACCTATGTGCAGCACGGTGGCGCCGACATTGGCGTGGCGGGCAAAGACATCCTGATCGAGCACGCCGCCAGCAATGGCGACAACGATGGCCTGTTCCAGCCGCTGGACCTGAACATCGCCAAGTGCCGCATGAGCGTGGCCGTGCGTGCCGACTTCGACTACGAAGCCGCTGTGAAGCAGGGCGCGCGCATCCGCGTGGCCACCAAGTACACCGCCATTGCCCGCGAGCACTTCGCCAACAAGGGCGTGCATGTGGACCTGATCAAGCTGTACGGCTCGATGGAGCTGGCCCCCTTGACCGGCTTGGCCGATGCCATCGTTGACCTGGTGTCCACCGGCAACACGCTCAAGGCCAACCACCTGGTCGAAGTCGAGCAGATCATGAACATCTCCTCGCGCTTGGTGGTCAACCAGGCTTCGCTCAAGCTCAAGCGCGACACCATCCGTGCGCTGATCCAGGCGTTCGAATCGGCCATCCCGGCCTGAGCCTATGGGCGAGATCGCCAAAGCCGATCTCCCTCGCGCCCCTCAGCCATTTGTTTTCTGAGATCCTCTTGTCCATGACAGTCCAGATCCGCCACCTCGCCACCTCGCAACCCGACTTTGAGGCCGCCTTCCAGAAGGTGCTGCATTGGTCGGCCGAGACCGACTCGGCCATCGAAGACCGCGTGGCCGACATCCTGGCCGACGTGCGCACCCGTGGCGATGCCGCTGTGTTGGATTACACCCAGCGCTTCGACCACCTGCAAGCCGACGGCATGGCCGCCCTTGAGCTCACCGCCACCGAGCTCAAAGCCGCGTTCGACGGCCTGCCCGCCGTGCAGCGCGAGGCTTTGGAAAGCGCCGCCAAGCGTGTGCGCAGCTACCACGAGCGCCAAAAAGAGGCTTGTGGCCTGAGCTGGCAATACCGCGACGAAGACGGCACCTTGCTGGGCCAGAAGGTCACCCCGCTCGACCGAGTTGGCATTTACGTGCCTGGCGGCAAGGCGGCTTACCCCTCATCGGTGCTGATGAACGCCATTCCCGCGCACGTGGCGGGTGTGGCCGAGATCATCATGGTCGTGCCCACACCACACGGCGAAAAGAACCCCCTGGTGCTGGCCGCAGCGCACGTGGCAGGCGTCAGCCGCGCCTTCACGATCGGCGGCGCTCAGGCCGTGGCGGCCCTGGCCTATGGCACGGCCACCGTCCCCAAGGTCGACAAGATCACCGGCCCGGGCAACGCCTATGTGGCCAGCGCCAAAAAGCACGTGTTCGGCCAAGTCGGCATCGACATGATCGCCGGCCCCAGCGAAATCTTGGTGTTGGCCGACCGCTCCACACCGCCCGACTGGGTCGCCATGGACCTGTTCAGCCAGGCCGAGCACGACGAGCTGGCCCAAAGCATCTTGCTGTGCCCCGATGCGGCCTACATCGCGCAGGTGCAAGCCGCCATCGACCGCCTGCTGCCCACCATGCCGCGCGCTGACATCATCCGCGCCTCGCTCGAAGGTCGTGGTGCCTTGATCCTGACGCGCAGCATGGAAGAGGCTTGCGAGATCAGCAACCGCATCGCGCCCGAACACCTTGAGGTCTCCAGCAACGAGCCCCATCGCTGGGAGCCCTTGCTCAAGCACGCCGGTGCCATCTTCCTGGGCGCTTACACCAGCGAAAGCCTGGGCGACTATTGCGCCGGCCCCAACCACGTACTGCCCACATCGGGCACGGCGCGGTTCTCGTCACCCCTGGGTGTGTACGACTTCCAAAAGCGCTCCAGCCTGATCGAAGTCAGCGAAGCCGGCGCCCAGGTGCTGGGCAAGACCGCCGCTGTGCTGGCTTACGGCGAAGGCCTGCAAGCCCACGCCATGGCCGCCGAGTTCCGCCTCAAGCGGTGAGCGCGCCGCCCTTGCCATCTACCTCCTTGCCACGTTCAGCCACAGCATGAGCCTCACCACTGTCTTCCGTCCCGATGTGCTGGCCATGCACGCCTACGTGGTGCAAGACGCCGCCGGCTACATCAAGCTCGACGCCATGGAGAACCCCTTCACCTTGTCGCCTGCGCTGCAAGCTGAACTGGGCCAGCGCCTGGGCGCCGTGGCTTTGAACCGCTACCCCGGCACCCGCATCAACGACCTGCATGCCGCTCTGCGCACCTACGCCCAAGTGCCTGCCGACCATGGCTTGGTCTTGGGCAACGGCTCTGACGAGCTCATCAGCTTGCTGGCCGTGGCTTGCGCCAAGCCCGGTGCCGTCACCCTGGCGCCGCTGCCTGGCTTTGTGATGTACGAGGCCTTCACCAAGCAAGTGGGCATGCGCTTCGTGGGCGTGCCACTCACCGCTGACTTCGAGCTCGATGGCCCCGCCATGCTGGATGCCATCCGCGATCACCGCCCCGCGCTGACCTACCTCGCCTACCCCAACAACCCCACTGCCAATTTGTGGGACGACGCTGTCATCGAAAAAATCGTGAGCGCGGTGGGTGACAACGTGGCAGCCGGTCACCCAGGTCTGGTGGTGATCGACGAGGCCTACACGCCCTTCGCCAGCCAAAGCTACCTGCAGCGCCTGAGCCAGCACCCCCATGTGCTGCTCATGCGCACCCTGAGCAAGTTCGGTCTTGCCGGTGTCCGCTTGGGTTACATGATGGGTCGCAAGGACCTCATCGAGCAGGTTGAAAAGGTGCGCCCGCCTTACAACATCAGCGTGCTCAACACCGAGGCGGCCTTGTTCGCGCTCGAGCACGCCGACGTGTTCGCCCAGCAAGCCGAGGTGATCAAGTCCGAGCGTGATCGCCTGCAAGCAGCGCTGGCCACCATGCCCGGCGCCAAGGCTTACCCCAGCCAGGCCAACATGATTTTGGTGCGCGTCAACGACTCGGCTGCTGTGTTTGCAGCCCTCAAGGCGCGCGGCATCCTGATCAAAAATGTGGCGGGTTTGCACCGTTTGCTGGCAAACTGCATCCGTCTGACGGTGGGCCTGCCCGCCGAGAACGACGCGCTGATCGCGGCCCTGGCCGACATACTGCGCGAACCTTTGAATCTCCCATCCGCATGAACGCTCCTGATAGGGTGGTTGCCCCCCATGGCCCCGATCGCGTGGCCGAGGACAGCCGCAACACGGCCGAGACCCATATCACCGTGCGCATCAACCTTGCCGGCACCGGTGCCGCCAAGCTGCACACGGGCATTGGCTTCTTCGATCACATGCTTGACCAGATCGCCCGCCATGGCCTGATCGACCTCGACATCCACGCCGTGGGCGACCTGCACATCGACGGTCACCACA
>JAVLFO010000178.1:0-1635 GCA_046052805.1 Aquabacterium sp.
GGGTACAGGCGCGTGTGCAATCCAGTGGCGATGTGCAGGCGGCCAAGCCGGTGGCCCCCGCTGGCAGTGCGGCCAAAGCGCCCTTCCAGATCGACACGGCTTTGTTGGTGCCGCCCACCGTGGCAGCCGACGGACGCCCCTCTGACTTCAGCCCTGAAGACTGGGCCGCTTTGCGCGAGGCCATGGCCAAAACGTCGAACCCGAATGCCGAGATGGAGCGCGTGGTCAAGTACCTTCGCTTTCAGAAGGGCTTTGAGCAGTGGCAGCAGCTGCTGGAGTCGAGCCGCGTGGCCGAGCGCCACCAATTGGCCGAGCGCTTGCTGGCGCAGGTGCCTGATCGCATGCGCGCGGGCGAGCTCACCATGGGCGAGGCTTTGATGCTGGAGTCTGCGCTGTGGGCTGATCTGGAGCCCAATGAGGCTCAGCGCAAACAAAAGCTGGAGCAGGCGCAGTCGGTGCTGGCCTCGGCTGCGCCCCAGCCTGACCCCGATCAAGCCGCCCGTGAGGCCGAGCAATTGCGCGAATACAAGCGCCGCGAGGCCGCGATCTTGGCCGACTACCAGGGCACGCCCGAGCCGCGAGACCCCAATAAGTTGTCGGCCAGTTTGGATGCCGCGCGCAATGCCGTCTTCAGCGGCAAGAAATGATCCGCCTCAGGGGCTGAGTTTGGGCTGGGAGGTCGATAAAATCGCCAGCACATGAGCACGCCCACGACCCTTCCATCCAAGCTGGCCTGGCTGCTGTCTGCGGCGGCATGGCTGGCTGTCTTGTGGTGGCATGCGTCGGTCGTTGCGCCCTTTTTGGTCAGCCTGGTCCTGGCCTATGCCTTGCACCCTGCGGTGGATGCCTTGCAGCGTTGGCGTTGGCCGCGGGCCTTGGCGGTGGCTGCGTGCCTCGGTGTGCTGGCTTTGACCGTGCTCACCTTGCTCGTGCTGCTGGTGCCCATCGTGTCCCAGCTTGTGCCCATGTTGCGCGACCAGTTGCCCGACTTGCTGCTGCGTTTGTGGAACGCGGTGGCACCGCGTCTGGACCAGTTGGGTCTGCCCGTGCCGGTCACCATCGACGAACTCAAACAAAAGCTGGCCGAAATGCTGCAAAGCCACATGGGGCAATGGAGCGGCGCTTTGTGGAGCTCGGTCCTGATCGGCGGCGGCGGCTTGCTGAGCCTGGTCAGTTGGGTGTTTTTGCTGCCCATGCTGACGTTTTATTGGCTGCTGGACTGGGCGGACATCACCGCGCGCATCAAGGGTCTGCTGCCTGCGCGCTGGCGTCCTGCCACGCACGACTTCATGGCCGAGTGCGATGAGCTCATGGGGCAATATCTGCGCGGTCAGGTCATCGTGATGCTGATCTTGGCCGCCTACTACAGCGCCGGCTTGGCCTTGTTTGGCTTCAAGCTGGCTTTGCCCATCGGTGTGTTCACGGGTTTGGCGGTGTGCATTCCATACCTGGGTTATGGCTTGGGCCTTTTGTTGGCCCTGCTGGCGGGTTTGTTGCAGTTTGCGGCTGTGCCCGATGGCATTGGGCACGCCTTGTTGGCTGTCGCCGTGGTCTATGGCGTGGGACAGGTCATCGAGAGCTTCTTCTTGACGCCCCGCCTCGTGGGCGAGCGCATTGGCCTGCACCCTCTGGGCG
>JAVLFO010000179.1:0-1820 GCA_046052805.1 Aquabacterium sp.
CCCCAACGCGCCTGGGTGATATCCCCCGACGGTTGGCTGCCGTGCGGGCGTTTGCTGCGCTGCCTGAGGCTGCATCCCTGGCTGCTGCCAACAAGCGGGTCAGCAACATCCTCAAGAAGGCCGAAAGCCAGGTCGAGCCCAAGGTCGACACATCCTTGCTGAAAGAATCGGCAGAATCGGCACTTTACGAGGCTTTGCAAGCGGCTGCGCCCAAAGCACAGGCATCTTTTGAAGAAGGTGACTACACTGCGTCCTTGCAGGCCTTGGCTGTGCTGAGAGCCCCTGTGGACGCCTTTTTTGATGGCGTGATGGTCAACGCTGAAGATGCAGCCCTCAAGGCAAACCGTTTGGGTTTGCTGGCGGTGTTGCACAAGGCCATGAACCAGGTCGCTGACATTTCTAGATTGGCGGCCTGATTTGTCTGGACGTTCCCACCCGGGAGAGGGCATGAAGCTGGTCATCCTCGATCGCGACGGCACCATCAACCACGAGCGTGAGGACTACATCAAGTCCAGCGACGAGTGGGTGCCGTTGCCTGGCGCGCTGGATGCGATTGCACGCTTGAACCACGCCGGCTGGCATGTGGTCGTGGCCACCAACCAGTCCGGCATCGGCCGAGGCTTGTTTGACATGGTCGCCTTGAACGCCATGCACGCCAAGATGAACCAGATGCTGGCGCGCATCGGTGGCCGCGTGGAGGCGGTGTTTTTCTGCCCCCACACGCCCGAGGACCACTGCACGTGTCGCAAGCCTTTGCCGGGCTTGTTCCAGATGATCGGGCAGCGCTTTGGGCGCAGCCTGGATGGGGTACCGATGGTCGGCGACTTGCCGCGTGATGTGCTGGCGGCCCAGTCGGTGGGGTGTGAGCCGCACTTGGTGCGCACGGGCCAGGCGGCCACGATGCAAGAGGCCGAGTTGCTCGACTTGCGTGGCCGCGTACCCGACCTGACCATCCACCCCGACTTGTCTGCTTTTGCTGACTTCCTGATCTTGCGCGATCGCCGCACCCATGGCGAAGACAGCCCTGTGGCAACCCACATGGGAGAGTTGACTTGAAGTTGCCGATGCCCACACAGTTGGGTTTGTGGGGGGATGCCTCTGCCGAGGCCACGTCATCGAGCGAGCCGCAGCCAGAGGCGTCTCTCGACGGTGCTTGCGCTGCAGGCTCTCCGCTCTTGAGCACGCCACCCAAGTTGGGTGTCGCTTTGACGCAAGACGGTGGTGATCTGCCCTGGTTCAGGCACCCGCAGGCCGAGCGCGAGATCCGCTTGGGCAAGGCCATGGTGTCTTATGAGATCAAGCGTGCGCGCCGCCGCAGCATCGGCATGGTGGTCGGTGTTGAGGGCCTGAGCGTGCGTGCACCGCGCTGGGTTTCTGCCACCGACATCGAGTCGGCCTTGCGCGCCAAAGAGCGCTGGATCTGCACCAAATTGATGGAACAGCGTGAGCGTGCCCATCGGCAGTTGTCTGCCCAAATCGATTGGCAAGACGGCGCCTTGGTGCCGTATTTGGGCAGCCACGTCGTTTTGGTGCTCGACCCGGGCGTCGATGGTGCCGTGCTGCATCAAGCGCTGTTGACCGACGGCCAAACCCTGGACGGCGCCACCCAAAAGCGCTTGCACCTGGGCTTGCCTGCGCAGGCCAGTGCCGACCAGATCCGTGATGTGGTTCAAGCTTGGCTGCAGCGTGAGGCGCTGGCCGCGTTCATGCCTCGGGTGGCGCATTTTGCCGAGCGCCTGGGCGTGCAGGTCAGCAAGGTCAAGCTGTCGTCTGCCAAGACGCGCTGGGGCAGTGCCAGCATGGATGGCTCCATTCGCCTG
>JAVLFO010000180.1:0-2533 GCA_046052805.1 Aquabacterium sp.
TCTTGTCGCGCTCAACGGCGGTTGCGGCAGCGGTGTTCTTCGCCTCAACCTTGGCCTTGGCTTACTTCGGTAACCACCGTGCCAGCGCGAGCGAGCAGGGCAGCGTGTTGGATCAAGCGGCCAGCGCCGCTGCGTCTGCCGCGGTGGCCTCAGCGCCTGTCGTGCCGGCATCGGGCGCGGCACTGATCCCGACGAAGTGATCGGCTGAGGCGGTGATGAAAGTGACATGCAATCTGCAAGTCACCTTCAAGATCGCCTCATTTTCGGTTTAGAATTTAAGTCTTCGGTGAGCAAGCCTCAAGCAAGCCGAAGCAACAAACAAGTGAACCTTCATGGTGCATTTGCCGACGTGGTGAAATTGGTAGACACGCTATCTTGAGGGGGTAGTGGCGAAAGCTGTGCGAGTTCGAGTCTCGCCGTCGGCACCAAGAGATTTCAAACGAGTCTTTGTGCTAACCCACATGATCAGCGCCTGTAATTCAACTGAAGCTGGTCAATGTGGGTGTGGTATCCGCCTAACCTTGTGTGGCGTTTGCGGTATGAAGGCCTCCGGTGGGCGCGCTTTGCGTGTGGCAAGTCAAGTTCAAGCTTGACTGGCGGCATGTATGGCGCGCTTTTTGTTTTGTCTGTGTGGTTCAATCACGCGTCTTGTTCAATCTGAAAGCTTGCGGTCATGAACATTGAGCAATATCTGCCCGTTATCTTGTTCATCCTTGTTGGTGTAGGTGTTGGCATTGCGCCACAGGCCTTGGGCTTCTTGTTGGGGCCGCGCCGTCCCGACGAAGCCAAGAACTCACCTTACGAGTGCGGCTTTGAGGCGTTCGAAGACGCGCGCATGAAATTCGACGTGCGTTACTACCTCGTCGCCATCCTGTTCATTTTGTTCGACCTCGAAATCGCGTTTTTGTTCCCTTGGGCTGTGGCGCTCAAGGAAGTGGGCATGACCGGTTTCCTGGCCATCATGCTGTTCCTGGGCATTCTGGTCGTGGGTTTCGCCTACGAGTGGAAGAAGGGTGCGCTGGACTGGGAGTGATCTCCTGACCACTGCAGCCACCGGAATCTTCAAGAGGTAAATCACATGGGTATCGAAGGCGTCTTCAAAGAGGGCTTCATCACCACATCGGCAGACACGCTGATCAACTGGTCCAAAACCGGTTCGCTCTGGCCCATGACCTTCGGTCTGGCCTGCTGCGCTGTTGAGATGATGCACGCGGGTGCGGCCCGCTATGACATCGACCGGTTCGGCATGTTGTTCCGTCCCAGTCCCCGTCAGTCTGACCTGATGATCGTGGCGGGCACGCTGTGCAACAAGATGGCGCCGGCCCTGCGCAAGGTCTACGACCAGATGGCCGAGCCACGCTGGGTGCTGTCGATGGGTTCGTGTGCGAACGGCGGCGGCTACTACCACTACAGCTACTCCGTGGTGCGCGGTTGCGACCGCATCGTCCCTGTTGACGTGTACGTGCCGGGCTGCCCCCCGACGGCAGAGGCGCTGCTCTACGGCATCTTGCAGCTGCAAGCCAAGATCCGCCGTGAAAACACCATTGCACGTTGAGCAAGGCACTTTGAAATGAGCATCAAACTCGACACCCTGCAGGCGGCCCTGCAAACCGTCCTGGGCGACAAGGTCAAGCGCCTTGACAAGGCCTTGGGCGAACTGACGCTGACCGTCTCTGCCGCTGACTATCTGGAAGTGGCCCGCACCTTGCGTGACCACGCTGATCTTCGCTTCGAGCAGCTGCAAGACCTGTGCGGCATGGACTACTCCACCTACAAAGACGGCGCCCCATCGATCTACAGCGAAGGCCCACGCTACGCTGTGATCAGCCACCTGCTGTCTGTCGCCAAAAACTGGCGCCTGCGTTTGAAGGTGTTTGCCACCGACGACGACTTCCCCATCGTGGCCTCCGTCAACGACCTCTGGAACAGTGCCAACTGGTTTGAGCGCGAAGCCTTCGACCTCTACGGCATCATTTTTGATGGCCACGTCGACCTGCGTCGCATCCTGACCGACTACGGCTTCATCGGCCACCCGTTCCGCAAAGACTTCCCGACCTCGGGCCACGTCGAGATGCGTTACGACCCCGAGCAAAAGCGCGTGATCTACCAGCCCGTCACCATCGAGCCGCGCGAGATCACCCCTCGCATCATCCGCGAAGACAACTACGGTGGTCTGCACTGATCGCGCAAGGACAGATTCATGGCTGACATCAAAAACTACACCCTGAACTTCGGTCCACAGCACCCTGCAGCACACGGCGTGCTGCGCTTGGTGCTGGAGCTGGACGGCGAAGTCATCCAACGTGCCGACCCGCACATTGGCCTGCTTCACCGCGCCACCGAAAAGCTGGCCGAGTCCAAGACCTTCATCCAGTCGCTGCCCTACATGGACCGCCTGGATTACGTCTCGATGATGTGCAACGAGCACGCCTACTGCCTGGCCATCGAGAAATTATTGGGTATCGAGGTGCCTATCCGTGCCCAGTACATCCGCGTGATGTACGCCTGTCTCTTATACACATCTGAGGCTGCC
>JAVLFO010000181.1:0-9449 GCA_046052805.1 Aquabacterium sp.
TTCCTGTTCCAGAACATCCTGTTCTTCACGGACAACACGCTCATCTACTTTTTCCTGACCTTCCTCTTGTTCACCCTCATGCGCGTGCAGCGAGAAAGCGAGCAGGCAGATGCTGCAACCGTGGTGGCGTAGTTTCCTGATGCTGTCCTGCGCCCTGTGCATGGGCGCGGTTGATGTGGCTGGGGCGGTGTCCTTGTCAGACAGGCCCTGGGTGCTGCAGGCCTGGGGCAAGCCCGATCCTGTGGCTGACGCGTCGCCCTCTTCCGAGTGTTCGGGCTGGTCGCCAGGCGCCTCGACGGGCTTCGTGTTCTCCAAGACCCGATCGGGCGGCGGCGCCGCCGAGCTCATCATCCCTTCGGTGCTGTCGCCGGGCAAAGCCTACGAGCTCCAGTTGCCGGTGAAGCTGCTGCGCGGGGAGGGGGGTGTGGACGTCTTCTTCCGGCGCGACTCTCCCTACTACGAGACCAGTTCGGTCAAGACGGTGTGGGCCAAGCCGCAGTGGCAGACCGTGGTGCTTCGCGGTGTGTATGACGTGCCCAAAGTGGGTTCGGTGCGCATTGCCTTGCGCCAGGATGGCACGGCCATTTGCCTGGGCAAACCTGAGTTGCGCGAGATCCATCCCGATGGCGTGGGGGCCGATGACAACTGGCACCCGGTGCCCGAGCACTTCTTCGGCATCCACCTCAACAAGCTCGGAAGGCACAACGGCTGGCCCAGCTTTCAGCCGGACGTGGTGCGCCTGTGGGATTCGGGCACGACCTGGCACGACCTGCAGCCGCGCGATGGCCGCATCGACTGGCGCAGCAACCCGAATGGGCAGCGGCTGGAGTATTTCTCAGGCCATGTGCGCCGCTACAGCCGCGACACGGCCATGTTGATGACGCTCGGCATGACGCCGTCCTGGGCAGCGGCTGCGGGCGACAACGGTGCGTGTGCCACCTCGGGCTATGGCGAGCGCACCTGCATGCCGCCGGCCGACCTGGAGCTCTGGCGCAAGCATGTGCGCGAGGTGGCCAAGCGTTTCGAGGGCGGCCGCATCAGCATCTGGGAGGTCTGGAACGAGGCCGATGTGCCCATGCATTGGCTGGGCATGCCCCAGCAGATGGCCGAGCTGGTGCGCATCGCTGCCGAAGAGACCAAGAAGGTGGACCCGCGCAGCAGCATCATCGGGCCCAATGTGACCACCAATGGGCTGTATTTCCTCAACAACTTCCTGGTGGCCGGCGGTGGCAAGTACATCGATGGCGTCAGCGTCCACGCCTACCTGGGTTTCGGCGCTGGGCAAGCCTTGTCGCGCCTGCGCAATGTGCGAGAGATGTTGCGCTCACATGGCCTGAACCTGCCGATCTGGAACACCGAGTCCAACACCGCGTGCGGCGGCGATCCGGACCCGGCCACCCAGATCTTCTGCGAGAAAACCCACGACGAGACGGTGCTGCAGGCGGCGCTCTTGCACGCGGCCATGGGCATGGCCAACTTCACTTTCTACACCTGGGAAGGTGCGCAACAAGAAGTGGGGGGCGTTGGCATGGTGCAGTCTGATTTCCGCACCAACACCCGCCTGGGCAACCTGTACGAGGACCTGGCGCGCTGGATGCGCGGGGCTTCGCTGCGTCCGCTGCCGTCCGGCCCTGGCCCGGTGACCCGCGTGCAGTGGCGCAAGGATGGGCGCCAGTGCGTGGTGGCCTGGACCTCTGGCGCACCGGTCAAGGTCTCGCCTGCGTTGTTCGAGCAAGCTGAGCTGGTGCGCGATGTGTCGGGGCGCCCGGCAGAGCGGGACCCCACGGGGGCCTGGTTGCTGGGGCCGATGCCGATGATCGGGTGCGCCGCTGCGCGCAACTGAGCTCAAGAGGGGACGTTTTGCAGAGCTCAGGTGGGTCTGGCGCAGTGCGGTGGAAAGAGCGTGTGGCTGTCCTGTGGCAGTCGACGCGCGCCTGGGCCTTCGTGGGCGCTTTGTGCACGCGTGGGGCGGGCTTCATCGCGAGCTTCTCGCTGGCCCGCTTTGCGGGGCCCGAGGCGCTGGCACTGTATGTCGCCACGGTGGTGACGGCTGCGGTCGTGGCCACGCCCTTGGCGCAGGTCCTGTTCAATGGCGGCACCTTGGCTGCCACAGCAGCCCCCTCGGCCGCTTGGGCGCGGCGCCTGGTGCGGGCCAGCACCTGGATGGGGCTGGCCTGGATGCCCGTGTTGGCCGCGCTGTTTTGGTGGATGCACGGTCAGCTGGGCGGTGCACCGGTGGATGGCGCGGGCAGGGTGCTGCCTTGGTTGATGCTCGCGGGTGTGTGCAGCGTGGCCGGGCAGGTGCTCGGTTTCGCCCTCACGGGCTTGCTCAATGGGCTGGGAGCGCAGTTGCCGGCTGCACGCCAGACCGCGCTCCAGTCGGCCGTGCTCATGCCCCTGTCTTTGCCTAGCGTCTACGTGTTTGGCCTGCAGGGCGCCTTGGGCATGTTGGTGCTCAGCGCGCTGTTGCCGGTGGCCTTGCAGCTTGGGTTGGCTGCACGCTGGTTGAAACGGCATTGGCAGGCCGCAGAGGGCGACCTGCACAACGAATGCGAGCGGCCATGGCAGGTCCTGTCGACCCAGGTCAAGGCGGGGGTGCCCAATGCGATTTCCTTGGTGGCCGCAGGGGTGGGCAGCTGGTTCTGTTCGATCTACCTGGTGCAGCGGTACCAGGGGGCGTCCGCGGTGGCATTGCTGGCGGTGGCCACGCAGTGGACCACGCTGGTGCTGATGCCCGCCACCAGCTGGGGCGGTGTGGTGCTGCGCGAGTTGGCACAGCAGCGTTTGCGCACCGACAGCCACCGCACCCTGTGGGCCACCCTTTGGCGCCTGATGGGCCGCAATGTGCTGGTCACGGCGGTGCTGGGTGGGGGGGTCTTGCTGGCTTGGCGCTGGATCGAGCAGGGTTACCGCATGCAAGGCATGGGCTTGTTCGAGCTGATGCTGGTGAGCGTGGGGGCCGCGCTGGTATCGTCTGCCCACGGTGTGCTGGAGCGCGCGCTCATCACCTGGCAGAAGCAATGGCAGCTGATGTTGTTTGCCTTCGTCGGCTTGCTGGCGCAGATGGCTTGCACCCTGGTTTTCGTGGGTGACAGCCTCGCTGCCGTGCAGTGGGGCCTGATGCTGTCGGTGACGCTGGCGGGCGGTTTGAGCCTGTGGTTCCTGCGCCGGGAAGCGGCGCGCAAGGGGCTGGCATGAACCTGATTTCCGTGGTGATCCCGCTGTACAACAAAGCCGCGACCATCCTCACGGCGGTGGCCTCTGTGCGCGCCCAGACCTTCACCGATTGGGAACTGGTGGTGGTGGATGACGGCTCCACCGACGAAGGCGCGGGTCTGGTCGAAGCCCTGAACGACCCGCGCATCCGTTGCGTGCGCCAAGCCAACGGCGGTGTGGCTGCCGCACGCAATGCTGGCTTGCGGGCGGCCCGTGGGGAGTGGGTGGCCTTGCTGGATGCAGATGACCATTGGCGGCCGACACACCTGGCTCGCCTTCACCAGTTGCGGGAACGCTTCCCTGGCGTGGTTTTGTGCGGCGGTGCGTGCAGCTACATCGGTGCGGGTGGTCGGATCTACGATCCGGCCTTGTCAGCGCAGCGCCTGAGCGCGCCCGATGGCCTGAGCGTCATCGATGACTACTTCCAGGAGGCCCACGATCACCACCTGCCCTTCAACAGCTCCTCGGTGATGTTGCGCCGGGATGTGGCCTTGGCCGTCGGTGGGTTCATGCAGGGCGTGACGGCAGGCGAAGACCTGCTCATGTGGGCTCGCATGGCCTGCGCGGGGCCGGTGGCCCTGTCTGCCGAGCGCACGGCCTGCTATGTCGAGCCACCGGTGCAGGTGGGCCTGAGCAAAGCGGCCATCCGCCGGCCACAGTCGCCTGACGTGGTCGCCGCCGCCCTGGGGGACCTGGTCCGCGCCCATCCGCAGCGGCCAAGCCTGCGCCTGCACCTGGCTGACTGGCACCGCATGCGGGCTGTCATGCTGATGGAGTTGGGCGGGCGCCGCGCCAGCCTGAGAGAGTGGCTGTGTGCGATGCGCTGGCACCAGGCCACCCGCAAAGACCTGATGGGCCTGGCCTTCCTGGTTTTGCCCACCGGGCTGCGTGATGGCTTGCTGGCCCGTTGGCGTGCTGCGAAGCGAAACAATTGATGTCGATGCCTGCCCCTTCCTCCTCCACGGTTCGCCCGGTGCGTGTGGCCCTGGTCACCAACATCCCGGCGCCTTACCGCATCCCGGTGCTGGAGCGCCTGGCCAGTCAGCCGGGTTGCGAATTGCACGTCGTGTACTGCAGTGGCATCGAGCCGGACCGCGCCTGGCAGTTGCAGCAAGGTGCCTTTGAGGCCACTTACCTGCAGCCGCGCTTCGTGACCTTCCGCGGTCGCTACGTGCACATCAACCCCGATGTGTGGTCAGCCTTGGGCAAGGTGAGGCCTGACGTGGTCATCACCACCGGCTTCAATCCGACCCATGTGCTGGCATTTGCCTGGGCGCGCTTGCATGGCAAAGCCCATGTGGCCATGACCGATGGCACCTGGACGTCCGAGCAGCTGCTGAGCGGGGTGCACCGCTTGCTGCGGCGTGTGGTCTATGCCGGCAGCGGCGCCTTCATCGGTGCCAGCGAAGGCTCGATGGCGCTGTACCGCTCCTACGGACTGCCCAATGCGCGTTTGTTCAAGTCCCACCTGTGCGCCAACAACGCCGCCTTCCTGTCGATGCCGCCTGTGCCGCGTGTCCACGACCTGCTGGTGGCTGGCCGCATCGTTGCTGGCAAGAACCCGCTGTTTGCCTTGGCGGTGGCGGAACGCCTCGCCCAACGCATGCAGCGCCCCGTGCGCCTGGCTTTCCTGGGCTCGGGCGAGATGGAAGCCGAAGTCCGCGCAGCTGCGGCGAGGTTGCCGCCTGAACAGGTGCAGGTGGATTTCCTGGGTTTCGCGCAGCAAGACAGCCTGCCTGCGCATTACGCGCGAGTTCGCGTCCTGCTGTTCCCCACCGCCATGGACACCTGGGGCGTGGTGGCCAACGAGGCCTGTGCTGCCGGCGTGCCCGTCATCGTCACCCCGGAGGCTGGCGTCGCTGGCGATCTGGTCATCGACGGTGTCAACGGCCGTGTCTTGCCCATGGATGTGGAGGCTTGGGCGCAGGCCAGCGAGCAGCTGTTGTGCGATGAGGCGCTTCATGCGCAGATGTCGCAAGCTGCCAGGCAACGGGTTGCTGCCTACAACTTCGATGCCGCGGCCCAGGGCATCTGGCAGGCTGTGCTGAAGGCCATGCCGGCGGCCGCGGGGCCTGCCCGGTGAGCGCCCCACTGCGTGTCCTGCTGGTGCACAACGCCTACCAGCAACGAGGGGGTGAGGACTCGGTGGTGGCCTCGGAGGTCGCGCTGCTGCAGGCCCACGGCCATGCTGTGGACACCTACCTGCGTCACAACGACGACGTGCCCGGCGTGTCGAAGTTGTCGCTGGCCGCGCAGGCGCTGTGGTCGCGCCAGTCGGCCGATGCCATCCGCCAGCGCATCGCTGACTTTCGCCCTGACGTGGTCCATGTCCACAACACCTTGCCCTTGATCTCGCCCTCGGTGTTCTGGGCCGCGCGGCGCGCAGGCGTGCCCGTGGTGCAGACCCTGCACAACTTCCGCATGATGTGCCCGCAGGCCATGTTCCTGCGCGACGGCAAAACCTGCGAGGACTGCCTGGGACGCGTGCCCTGGCGTGGCGTGGTACGCGGCTGCTACCGCCACTCGGTGCCCCAGACGGCCGTGGTGGCTGCCACGGTGATGCTGCACCGCGGCCTGGGCACCTATGACCGGGCCATCACCCGTTTCATCGCGCTCAGCGAGTTTTCGCGCGGCAAATTCATCGAAGGTGGCTTGGCGCCTGAGCGCGTCATCATCAAGCCCAATTTCGTGGAGGACGCCGGTGATGGCCTGACCGAAGGTCGTCATGGCGGCCTGTTCGTGGGCAGGCTGTCCGACGAAAAGGGCGTGGGCGTGCTGCTCGATGCCCTGCGCTTGCAGACCGCAGATGTCGAGGTCATCGGCGAGGGCGAGTGGTCGCCGCAGGCGAAGGCGCAGTTGGGCGCGTGCGCGCCGGGCTTTCTGCCCGTTGAGCAGATCCTGGCGCGCATGAAGCGGGCGTCTTACCTGCTGCTGCCCAGCCTGTGCGGCGAAAACTTCCCGCGCACGCTGGCCGAGGCCTACTGCTGCGGGCTGCCGGTGATCGCCAGCCGCATCGGCGCACTGGCCGAGCTGGTGGAAGACGGTGTGACCGGCCTGCTGTTCGAGACCGGCAATGCCCGGGACCTGGCCGACAAACTCGCTTGGGCCGAGGCCCACCCGGCACAGATGCTGGCCATGGGCCGCACCGCGCGGGCGCGCTACGAAGCGCTGTACTCTCCCGAGACCAACCTCCAGCGCCTCATCGCCATCTACGACGAGGCGCGACAGGCGCTGGCCCGGGAGCGCTGAGCCCGGACCAGGTCAGAACTCGTTCATGACCGAGCCCACCAGCTTGGTCGGACCCATGCTCACGGTGTTGAGCAGGTCTTGCATGGCGTACATGCGGCTCTTGTTCTGACGGGCGATGACGACGGCGGCACCGCAGCGCGCCGAGATCACGGCATAGTCCGAACCCAGTGCGGCGGCAGGGGTGTCCACGATGACCTGGTCGAACTTGGTCAACAGCTCGCGGATCAACAGGCCAAAGGCCGGACGCTCCAGCAACTCCAGCGGGTTGGGCGGCGTCGGGCCCACCGGCAGCACGAACAGGCTGGGCAGTTCCTTGATGGGGCAGACCACGTTGCCTGCGGCGCGGCCCGACAGGATGGACGACAACCCCACGCTCTTGCCTTGCAGCCCGAAGATCTCGTGCAGGCGCGGATTGCGCATGTCGGCATCGATCAGCAGGGTGCGGCCCGACAGCTGCGAGAACGCGGCGGCCAGGTTGGCTGCGAAGTAGGTTTTGCCATCGCCGCTGTCCGGGCTGACCACAGCCAGGGCGCTGCGCGGACCGTTGTCCGAGTACATGCGCATGATCATGTGGCTGCGCATGGTGCGGAAGGCCTCGGCCTGTTCCGAGAAGGGCTTGGTGGCCACGACCAGTTCGGCCGGCAGGCGCGAGGTCTGCTCGGCGGCGTAAGGGTAGTGGAATTGCTGTGCCAGTGCCCACAGCACATCGTCGCTGTTGGCCAGACCCAGGGCCACGGCGGCCTCGCCGAAGCGCACGCTGTGGGCCTTTTGATATTCCAGGATCTGCTGGATCTGCTCGGCCGACAGGTTGTTGGCCTGGCTGATGATTTCGCCGATGGATCGGTCGTGCGTGACCTGCTGTGTTTCGGGGAAAGCGGAATCGCGCGCGTCAATGGACGAAGGCTGGAAGGAAGGGTGTGTGCTCGACATCATCATGCGCTCCGGCCGGCTTCCAGGGCATTGCCCCCCATGGCGGAGCCTTGCAGTGCCAGGTTGGAGGGCAGGCTCTTGCGGCCTGTGGCGACGCGCAGACGGTGCATCCAGCCGCGTGCATTCGGTGAGGGCATGACGCCGACGATGGGCAAGCCGGTGCCTTGCAGCAAGTCCTGTGGCCCACGGATGCGGCGGTCGAACAATTCCACGCCCAGTGCACCCAGGATGCCCAGCAACGCGCCAATGGAGGTGGACAGTGCCAGCGCCAGGGTCAACTTGGGGAAGACGTGGCGGCTGGGTTCCGTGGCCGGGCTGATGATGACGATGTTGTTCTGCGTGTTGTTGCTCTCCAGGCCCATCTGGCTGAGTCGCGCCTGGATGGCGTCGTAGACCTTCTGGGCACTGTCCACTTCACGCTCCAGCACCGCCAACTCGTTGCGTGCGTCTTTCAACTGCAGCACCTTGTTGCGTTGCTCGTCGTAAGCGACGCGGGCGGCGGCTGAGCGCGACGAGGTGATGTTGTCGTTGATGCTCAGGCTCTTGGTCAACTTGTTGGTTTCAACGCGCAGGCGGTCTCGCAGGCTGCTCAGGTTGGCCTTGGCCTCGATCACTTGCGGGTGGGCATCGCCAAAGCGGGACTGCATTTCTTCGAGCTTGGCTTCATAGCGAGAGATGTCCGATTTCAGCGAGGTGATCAGCGAGTTGTTGAGCACGTCCTGCATCTGATCGGCGCTCTTGTTGGCCGTGGCCGAGCGCACGCTGGTGTCTGCCTGAGCGGCCCGCAGCGCCACGATTTGCGAGGACAGGTCGTTGAGGCGGGCGCTCTCTGCGTCCAGGCGCTCGTCGGTGGCAACGATGCCGCGGGATTTCTGGGCCTGGGCCAGCTTGACCTGTGCGGCCTCGAGTTTGTCTCGGGCGAGTTTGGCGCGCTCTTCGAAGAAAGAGTAGTACTGGCGTGCCGGGTCCACGCGGAACTGGACGCTGGAGTCCATGTAGGCCTTGGCGAAGGCGTTGGCCAAGACGGCCGCGAACTTCGGGTCCACCGAGGTGTAGTTGATGTCGATGATGTTGGATTCGCGCGAGGGCTTGACGTCCAGGCTCTGGCCAATGAACTCACCGACCCATGTCAGGTAGTCGCCCTTGCCCTTCGTGGCTTTCAGCCATTGCGCACGCACATCGTCGTTGTTGTCCATCCCGATCTGTCGGGCCACGCGGGTGGCCAGTGCGGGGCTCGTGATGATGTCGATCTGGGTGGCCATGAGCGTGGCAGATTGCAGCCCGACGTTGCCAGCCATCCCAGCCACCGGGTCGGGCTTGAGGTCCACCATGACCGAGGCAGTGGCTTTGTAACTCTTGGGCAGCCAAAGGCAGATGCCCATGGTGACGATCACGAGCAAGCCCATCACGCTGAGGGCGAGCAGCCAGCGTGCGCGAAGGATTCTGAAAAACTGGTCAAACGTCATGCATTCCACTCCTGCGATGTGCCCGTCGCGGTCGGGGCCCGTTCAGCCTGGGCAAGGCCATCCCCATGAACCTGGGCTGACGTGGCTCGGACAGCACGCCCAGCCCCGCATGTTCACGGGGATATCGGCGAGTTTGCCGAATTACTTCAGGCCAGACAGACCCTTGGTGACGGCCGCGGCGTCCAGGGCCGTGCTGGCACCTTCGGCAGGGGCCGACGGGGCGATCGGGGCCATGGCCGAGACGGCGCTGGCGGCATCGGCACCCGAAGCGCCCGGGGTGGCACCCGAGGCAGCCTTCTCGGCGAACTTGCCGATGTACTCGATCTTGGCGGCCGTGCGCATGTCCTTCATCGCCTTTTGGGCGAATTCGCGACGGCGCTCGACGGTCAGGTACTGCTCGATGGCTGGCTTGGCCTGGTCGAAGGTGACGGGCTGGTCCTTGCTGGCGATGACCAACAGGGCCTTGAAGCCGTCCTTGGCGGTCAGGAACAGGGCTTCACCGTTGCCCACCTTGGAGAGGGGCTCGATGATGGGCATGGGCAGGCCCTCGGCGCCCTGGGTCACCTGGTTGGTGGTGAACTTCAGGCC
>JAVLFO010000182.1:0-6285 GCA_046052805.1 Aquabacterium sp.
AAAAGAAGCTCAAGGACTTTGGCGTCGATGTGCGCGTGGTCGCGGCCTCGCCTGGCCCGGTCATCACCCGCTACGAGATCGAGCCCGCCACGGGCGTGAAGGGCTCGCAGATCCTGAACCTGGCCAAAGACCTGGCCCGTTCGCTCTCGCTGGTCAGCATTCGCGTGGTCGAGACCATCCCGGGCAAGAACCTGATGGCGCTCGAGCTGCCCAATGCCAAGCGCCAGATGATCCGCCTGACCGAGATCTTGGGCTCGCAGGTGTATCACGAGGCCCAGTCCATGCTGACCATTGGCTTGGGCAAAGACATCGTGGGCGCGCCGGTTGTGGTCGACCTGGCCAAGATGCCGCACTGCCTGGTGGCAGGCACCACCGGTTCGGGCAAATCGGTGGGCATCAACGCCACCATCTTGAGCCTGCTCTACAAGGCCGAAGCGCGCGACGTGCGCCTCATCCTCATTGACCCGAAGATGCTGGAAATGAGCGTCTACGAGGGCATCCCGCACCTGCTGTGCCCGGTCGTGACCGACATGAAGCTGGCCAGCAACGCCTTGAACTGGGCGGTGGGCGAGATGGAGCGGCGCTACAAGCTCATGTCCAAAATGGGCGTGCGCAACCTGGCCGGCTACAACAAGAAGATGGACGAGGCCAAGGCCCGGGGCGAGTTGGTGCCCAACCCCTTCAGCCTCACGCCCGAAGAGCCTGAGCCGCTGGACCGCCTGCCGCACATCGTCATCGTCATCGACGAGTTGGCTGACCTGATGATGGTCGTTGGCAAGAAGATCGAAGAGTTGATCGCGCGCCTGGCCCAAAAGGCCCGCGCCGCTGGTGTGCACTTGATCTTGGCCACGCAGCGCCCCTCGGTGGACGTCATCACCGGCCTGATCAAGGCCAACATCCCCACGCGCATCTCCTTCCAGGTCAGCAGCAAAATCGACAGCCGCACCATCCTCGACCAAATGGGCGCCGAAGCCTTGCTGGGGCAGGGCGACATGCTTTACCTGCCCTCGGGCACGGGCCTGCCCATCCGGGTGCACGGCGCCTTTGTCAGCGACGAAGAGGTTCACCGCGTTGTGGAGTACTTGAAGACGCAAGGCGAGCCGAACTACATCGAGGGCATCTTGGAGGGCGGCACGCTCAGCGACGAAGGCAGCAACCTCGATGGCTCGCCCTCGGGCAGCAGCGATGGAGAGCAAGACCCGATGTACGACAACGCCGTGGCCATCGTGCTGCAGCACAAAAAGGCGTCGATCTCGCTGGTGCAGCGCCACCTGCGCATTGGCTACAACCGCGCGGCCCGCTTGCTGGAGCAGATGGAAAAATCAGGCTTGGTCTCCAGCATGGCGACCAATGGCAACCGCGAATTGATCGTGCCGCAGCGCGGCGGTGATGGTGGTGCCACCTCGGCGCCATGGGATGTGTGAGATGAGCAAGATGGCTGTGTCCTCAATGACCTGGGCGCTTCGTCCAGTGGCGTGTGTGTGCCTGCTGGCGGGGCTTGCAGGGCAGGCGCAAGCCGACGCCGTGGCCACCTTGCGCAGCTTTGTCAAAGACGTGCAAAGCGGCCGAGCGGCCTTCACGCAGACCGTCACATCGCCCGACGGCAAAAAGGCGCGCAAATCCAGCGGCACCTTGGAGTTTCAGCGCCCCAACCGATTTCGCTTTGCGTACACCACTCCCACCGAGCAACTCATCGTGGGCGATGGCAAGCAGGTGTGGTTGTTTGATGCAGACCTGAACCAGGTCACTGTGCGCCCCATGGGGCAGGCCATCGGGGCCTCGCCCGCAGCCTTGTTGTCAGGTGGGTCGCTGGACAAGGACTTCACCCTCAAAGCCGTGACCGTGTCTTCGTCGAGTGCGGCGGCCGCGGCCTCGACGCCTCTACAGGCAACGTCTTCGATCGAATGGGTGGAGGCCTTGCCGCGCCACAAAGACGGGCAGTTCCAATCCGTGCGTGTGGGCTTCAAGCAAGGCCAATTGGCCGTCCTGGACATCCTGGACAGCTTTGGCCAACGTTCACGGCTGGACTTTGCGCAATTCGAATCTGGCGTGGCCTTGGCGGCCAGCCGGTTCCAGTTCACACCGCCCGCTGGGGCCGATGTGCTGAAGCAACCTTGACATGGCAAGGTGCGTGCCGTTCTAGGGCGTGAGCCCACCGAACGGTGTGGGGCTGGATGGCCCCGTCCTCTTGATTTTTTGTGATCAGGTCATCTGTGATCTGGCATGGGTGCGCCAGATCACAGATGGTCTGAGGGCTTGACGGTGCGTGCTTTGAGAGAACCTGCCCTTTCGGGCAGATTCGCACTCACATCAAGCCAGAGACATCAGTCTTCGCGCTTGCCAAAGCCAGGGCGCTTGCCGCCAAAGCCAGGCTTGGGGCCACCGGCCTTGAAGCCAGGCTTGCTGCCGAAAGGCTTGTCGCCAAAAGCTGGGCGGTCGCCAAACGGCTTGCCAGCACCTGGCTTGCCACCGAACGAGGGCTTGCCGCCAAACGAAGGCTTGTCGCCAAAGGCTGGACGATCGCCATGTGGGCGGTCACCGAAAGCAGGGCGGTCGCCACGTGGACGGTCGCCAAAGGCAGGGCGGTCACCGAACGAAGGACGGTCGCCGAAAGGACGGTCACCACGTGGGCGGTCGCCGAAAGGCTTGCGGTCTTGGAAGCCACGGTCGCCACCGGCTGGGCCGCGGTCGTCAAAGCGAGGACGCTCCGCGCTGTAGTCGCGAGGGGCTTGGAAGCCGGTTTCGCGCTTGGCACCGAAGCCGCCACGATCGCCGCCGCCGAAACCACCACGGTCACCGCCACGGTCGCCACCGAAGCCGCCACGGTCACCAAAGCCGCCTTCGCGGTTGGCGCCAAAGCGCGGTGCGCCACGGTCTTCGCGGTTGCGATGGCCAGGCATGGGCTTGCCCATGCGGGGGCCACGGCTGTCGCCACCGGCCTTCATCTTGGGCTCAAGGCCTTCGATGACCGACTCAGGCACGCGTTGCGTGGTGAAGCGCTCGATGCGGCGCATCATGCCGACGTCGCGGCGTTCGCACAGGGTCACAGCCAGGCCAGAGCGGCCAGCACGACCGGTACGGCCGATGCGGTGAACGTAATCTTCTGGCTTCATGGGCATGCCGTAGTTGATCACGTGGGTGATCGTGGGCACGTCGATGCCTCGGGCGGCCACGTCAGTGGCGACCAGCACGCGCAGTTGGCGATGACGCAGGGCTTGCAACACGCGGTTGCGACGGCCTTGTGGCATGCCACCGTGCAGTGCGGCCACGGCATGGCCCATGTCTGCCAAGCGGTCGGCCAAGATGTCGGCATCGCGCTGGGTGCTCGTGAAGATCACGGCTTGGTCCAGATCCTTCGAGGTCAGCAAGCTGTCCAGCAGGTCGTTCTTGTGCGAGAGCGAGTCGGCCATGTGCAGGCGCTGCTCGATGTTGTCGTGGCTGTCGGTGTGCGAAGCCACTTCGATTTGCCTGGCATCGCGCGTCAGGCGCTGTGCCAATTGACCGACGTGACCGGCGAACGTGGCCGAGAACATCAGGGTCTGGCGGTTCTCAGGGGTCTGGTCAGCGATGGCTTCGATGTCATCGATGAAGCCCATGTCCAGCATGCGGTCGGCTTCGTCCAAGATCAGGACTTCGAGGTTTTCCAGCACGCAAGCGCCGGTGCCCAGGTGGTCGAGCAGACGGCCAGGGGTGGCGATCAGCACGTCCAGCGGGCCGCGCAGGGCCTTGAGCTGTGCTGCGTAAGGCACGCCACCGACGATGGTGGCCACACGCAGACCTTGCATGTGACGGCCGTAGGTGTCAGCGGCCTTGGCCACTTGCATGGCCAGCTCGCGGGTAGGGGCCAGGACCAGGACGCGGGGGCCGTAGGTCTTGCCCTTTTCGCGGCGCTTGGCGGCGTCGCCACGGGCGGCAATGATGCGCTCCAGCGAAGGCAGCATGAAGGCGGCGGTCTTGCCGCTGCCGGTGCTCGATGCCACGCGCAGGTCAATGCCTTGCAAGGCTGCGGGGATGGCTTCGACCTGCACCGACGTGGGCTGTGTGTAGCCCGAATCTTGCAGCGCGCGGCACAGCATGGGGCTCAGGCCCAGCGATTCGAAACCGGGGCCGGTGGCCTCGGCAACGCCTTGTTCTTCACCGGCTTCGTCGGCGAAGTCTTCGCCAGCAGCTTCGGCTTCCAGGCGGCGGGCCAGGGCGTCGAGTTGCGAGGCGCTGTGTGCGTCTACTTTGGTGGTGTCCAGGGCGACTTCGGCCTGGTCGTTTTCGGGCAATGTGTTGTCGTGAGACATGACTTTTCTTTCAAGCAATGCATAGCGCTGCCACCTGCCCGATAAGGCAAGAAACAAAACGCCACGGCCCGGCGTTGACGATGAGTCAGACGGCCGGAGCCAAGGTGGGGTCGCTGTGGATTCGTGTCCGTACCTCGTGACAGGTGCCATGGGATGGCCACCCGTTGATCACGGTGAGTCGGTTTGAAAGCGACGGCATCGCCGCCAACCGGAACTCAAGACACGCTCTTGGCTGGCATCCGACGATGCAGCCCGGCTTGAAAAAGGTCAGAGGGGATGAACTTCTAATTCAACAACAACACACTTGACGTGTTGTTTGTCGTCGAAAGTCGGGAATGTACTAGGCGCTGGCGCTTTTGTCCAGTCCCTTTTTCATTCATTTGTCTTGGCGGACCAAAGACAGGCGGATCGTCTGGTGGCGTCCGCGCAAGGCGAAGTCCACGGCAACGGGGAGCAGCACCAGGGTCAAGATCGTGAGTGTCAGCATGGGATACCTCCGCGTTTTGGTTTGAATCCACAGCATGCGCTTGGGTGGCATCGCGCAAATCGGTATTTACCTTCATCAAACCGTCACATTTCTGCGGATCAAGCCGCTGCCCACAGCCCTGCGACAATCATCCGCATGCAAGAGAGCCTCTCCTTGGACCTGCCCGAGCCCTCCGGCGCCGGGCCCCTTCATGGCGCCCCTGAAAAGGCCGCTACGCCGGCCAGCGCCACGGCTTCGGCCAAGCACGCGCCCTTGGCCGAGCGACTGCGCCCGCGCAGCATCGACGATGTGGTGGGGCAAGGCCACTTGCTTGACGCTGGGCAGCCCCTGCGCACCGCCTTCGAGTCTGGCCAGCCGCACTCCATGATCTTGTGGGGGCCACCGGGTGTTGGCAAGACCACGCTGGCGCGCCTGATGGCCAACGCCTTTGACGCGCAGTTCCTGGCCATCTCGGCCGTGCTGGGTGGGGTCAAAGACATCCGGGAAGCGGTCGATCAAGCCTTGGCCGTGCAACGCAGCAGCGGCCGGCGCACCATCGTGTTCGTCGACGAAGTGCATCGCTTCAACAAGGCTCAGCAAGACGCCTTCTTGCCCCATGTCGAGTCAGGCTTGTTCACCTTCATTGGCGCCACCACCGAGAACCCGTCGTTCGAGGTCAACGCGGCCTTGCTGTCGCGGGCCACGGTGCACGTGCTGCGTGCCATGGACGAGGCGGCCATGACCGCGCTCTTGCTGCGTGGCCAGGCGGCCTTGCAGGGCCCAGCATTGACGCCCGACGCCCAGACCCGCCTGATCGCTTATGCCGATGGCGACGCGCGCCGCGTGCTCAACACCTACGAGACCTTGGCGGGCATGCTCAAAGGCCGTGAGCTGATCGACGAAGCCGCGCTTGAGAAGTCATTGGGTGAGCAGCTGCGACGCTATGACAAAGGCGGCGATCAGTTCTACGACACGATCTCGGCGCTGCACAAATCGGTTCGTGGCTCAGACCCCGATGCCGCTTTGTATTGGCTGGTGCGCATGCTCGATGGCGGCGTTGACGCCCGCTACATCGTGCGCCGTCTGGTGCGCATGGCCAGTGAAGACATTGGCTTGGCCGATCCGCGTGCGCTGCGCATCGCCCTCGATGCCGCTGAAACCTACGAGCGCTTGGGCTCACCCGAAGGCGAGCTGACCTTGGCGCAGTGCGTGGTCTACCTGGCCATTGCACCCAAGAGCAATGCGGTTTACGCGGCCTACAAAGCCGCGCGCGCCTGGGTCAAGCAAGACACCACCCGCCCCGTACCCATGCATTTGCGCAACGCGCCTACCAAGCTCATGAAGAACCTCGGTCATGGCGATGGCTACCGCTATGCCCACGACGAGCCCGACGGCGTGGCCGCAGGCGAACGTTATTTCCCCGATGGCATGGCGCCGCAAGCCTTCTACCAACCGGTGCCGCGAGGGCTGGAGATCAAAATCGGTGAGCGCGTGACTCACCTGCGCCAGTTGCTGGGCGATGGGCGCGCG
>JAVLFO010000183.1:0-2128 GCA_046052805.1 Aquabacterium sp.
AGGGCTTGACCGCATCCACCCTGAACCAAGGACGGGACCTGCCCGTGCTGCAAGACAACCGCGACATGCTGGGTGCCGTTTTGGCACGCACCTTTGGTCTGTCGGCGCAGGCGGTGCAGCGGGTGTTGCCGCAGTCGCGTCCCCTGGATTTGGGCCTGGTGTAAGCGCAGGCCCGATAAGATGCGGCCTCTTCCCATGCTGGGTCTCTGGCCCTGTTCACAAAGCGCTTCATGTCTCGACTTCACTGGCAACGCTGGACCTCCCTTGATTTTTGGATCACGCTGATCGGTGCTTTGGGCCTGGTGGCTGCGGCCTTCTGGGTGGCCAGCCACTTCATTCAGCCGGCGCCACCCAAACGCATCGTCATGACGGTGGGGCCTGAAGGCGGCGCTTATGAGGGCTTTGCCAAAGAGTTCCAGTTGGCGCTGGCGCAAAACGGTGTCCAGGTGGACCTGCGCACCACGCAAGGCGCCACCGAAGACCTGGCGCTGCTCAATGACGCAGACTCGGGCGTGAGTGTGGCGGTGGTGCAGGGTGGCGTCGCCAGCGAGCAGGGCAATGACGATCTCATGAGCCTGGCGGCGCTGTACCGCGAGCCGGTGTGGGTCTTTCATCGCCAAGTGCTCAAGGTCGCGCGCTTGAGCGACCTCAAGGGCAAGTCCTTGTCGATTGGGCCGGATGGCAGCGGCGTACGTTCGCTGTCGCTGCAACTGCTCAAGGCCAACGGCATCGACGACAGCAACACCCGCCTTGCCGATTGGCACTCAGAAGATGCTGCCGACAAGCTCTTGGCCAACAAAGGGCTGGACGCCATCATCGTGGTGGGTGCGCCCGAGTCGCGTTTGGTGACGCGCCTCATGCACGAGCCTTCTGTGCGCTTGCTGGACTTCACGCAGGCCGAGGCCTACAGCCGTCAGTTCCCGTTCTTGGCGCGCATCGTCTTGCCCATGGGCAGCTTTGATCTGGCCCGCAACCTGCCAGACCATGACGTGACGCTGGTGGCGCCCACGGCCAACCTCATCGTGCGCGACGACATCCACCCGGCCCTGGTCAACCTGTTCATGGATGCGGCAACCGACATCACGGGCGATGCCGGCCTGCTGCGTCACGAAGGCGATTTCCCATCGCCCAAGGGCGTCGACATCCCCTTGAGCGAAGACGCCGAGCGCTACATGAAGAACGGCCCGTCTTTTTTGAACAAGCACCTGCCATTTTGGTTGGCCGTCTGGGTCGATCGCCTGGTGGTGCTCTTGATCCCCTTGGTCGCTGTTTTGCTGCCGGTCATGCGCTTGGCGCCATCGGTTTACGCCTGGCGGATCAAGTCGCGCATTTACCGCTGGTACGGCCGCCTCAAGCAGCTGGAGTTCGAGCTGGACCTGGAGGGCAGCCAGTTGGATCGGGCGGGTGCCATGCAGCGTCTGGACGAGATCGAGTCGGGGGTGAGCCACATCCGCACGCCACTGGCGTTCGCTGAAAACCTCTACAACCTGCGCGCCCACATTGAGCTGGTGCGCAAGCGCTTGGGCAAATTGCCTGCGTGATAGATTGCCGCTTTGCCCCTTAAGATCAGGCGCTAGGGGCAGATTTGGACCGTTTTGACCCCGTGAAAGCGATAGATCACCGCTGAGGCCACAGGCCTAGACTGGATCGCATCTCAGGAGGTCGTCATGAACGCACCACTGCCTGCCGATGTGCACAAAGCCCTGGCCACCTTGTCGCTGGACGACAAGTACGCGCTGGACCAGGGACGGGCTTTCATGAGCGGGGTCCAGGCCCTCGTTCGTTTGCCCATCCTGCAACACACCCGAGACACCTTGGCCGGTCTGCACACCGCAGGCTTCATCAGCGGCTACCGAGGGTCGCCTTTGGGGGGCTACGACCAAGCCCTGTGGCAGGCCCAAGACCACCTCAAAAAGCACCACATCGTCTTCCAGCCCGGCGTGAACGAAGAGCTGGGTGCCACCGCCGTGTGGGGTACACAGCAACTGCGCTTGACGCCCGGGCCTCACAAGTTTGATGGCGTTTTCGGGCTTTGGTACGGCAAAGGCCCCGGTGTTGACCGCTGCTCCGACGTGTTCAAGCCTGTCTCTTATACACATCTGACGCTGCCGACGACTAGTCGAGTGTA
>JAVLFO010000184.1:0-9598 GCA_046052805.1 Aquabacterium sp.
AAGCCGAATTCAACGAAGCCCGCCGCCACTTGCCCGTGCTCAAGCAAGCCCGCGTCGAAGCGGGCGAGCGCTGGCAACAGCTGGAAGCGCAGCTCAAGCGCGCCGTGGTCGAACAAACCAATGCCCAGCACGCCTACAAGCAAGCGCAAGAGCGCTTGGGCCACATCGAACAACGCAGCGCCCAGCACGGGCGCGAATGGCAAACCCGCTTTGACGACACCATCGCGCAGGCCGTGATGTCGCGTGAAGTCAAGCTGCAACTGCCTCGCCGCTGGCGTGAGCCCTCCCGCATCGCCGACATGCAGGCCAAGTACGGCAACGTCACACAGGCCCGCCTGCGCGCTGAAAGCGTCGAGCGCGAGCTCAACGAAGGCCATTGGGAAACCGACGCCACCGTGACCGAGCAGCTCACGCTCATGAACGCCAACGTGCTGCGCCAAGAAGACGAGCTCAGCCAACGCAAAGGCAGCAACGCCGCAGCGGCGATCGCCGTCAACAACGCCCGCGAGCGCTACACCGACGTGCTCAAGGTCACCGTTCGCCGCTACCGCAAAAACATCATCGAACTGGGCCAGTTGGCCGGCGTGGAAGTCAACGCCGAACTGCCCCACCTCGATGCCGACGACAGCGGCCTGCGCCAAGCCGAGCTGAAAGTGCACTTCAACTTCGACGGCAAGGGCAGCATTGGCCTCAACGACGGCGAAGCCTCGGGCGGCCAGCAGGTGATCAAGTCATTGATCCTGCTGGTGGGCCTGATGAAGGACGACGAAAGCACCGGCGGCTTCGTCTTCATCGACGAGCCCTTCGCCCACTTGGACGTGCGCAACATCCAGTTGGTCGGCCACTTCTTGCGCTCAACGCGCGCGCAGTACGTGTTGACGACACCGATCACGCACAACGTCGAGGTGTTCGAGCCAGCCGATGTGACCCTGGTGACGGCCAAAAAGCCCAAGGGCGCACGCTGGGCACCGCCCATTGGCGTGCTGCAACGCCGGGTACCGACCGAGACCTATTGAGACACATGGCGGGCGAGGCACCCACGCCCCATCGTTAACCCGATAGGCGAGGCACGACAAGCGTCATTCGCTTGACACTTGGACACCCCTTGTTTCGGTGCCTGCCCGCGCAAGGCGAGGACTGCCCCTCAGGCGGCTCAGACGCTCGGCGCCCACACTGATCCCATCGCCCCACAGAGGGTGCCCATGGAGTCAGCATGTCCTTCTCATCCCTGATCAAGGCCTCGTCCCAGGCCATCGGCGCCAGCCTGCTGTGCAGCCTTGCGGCCCAAGCGGCTTACTTCCAGTGGGAGGCCGTCGAGCTGCCCGCCAGCAGCGGCGCCAGCTGCGGCAATGGCACGCCCTACCGCTTCTTCGTCAACCGCACCCCCCTCACCAGCAAAACGGTGGTGATGTTCGAGGGCGGCGGGGCTTGCTGGGACCAAGGTGCCTGCAAAGGCGGCACCCAGCTCGATGCGGTCAACCCAGACGGCATCCCCGCCAACTACATGACCGACTTCAACCGCCAGGCCCACCTGGGATTGGTCACGCCGTTCACCATGCGACTGCACCCCCTGCAGTCCGTGCAAACGCAGAGCTGGAACATCGTCTACGTCACCTACTGCACGGGCGATGTGCACACCGGCAACAAGGTCGCGCTGTACGACAACATCGACCCCGCCAACCCCTTGGCCTACTTCCACCGTGGGGCCGTGAACGCCCAGGCCGTGGCCAACTGGATGGCCAAGAACATGCCCCAGCCCGCGCACCTGCTGATGACCGGTTTTTCGGCCGGTGGCGTGGGCTCAACGGCGCTCTACCCCGCCTTCCGCACCACGCTCAAGCCCAAGAAAGCCGCGCTGCTGGCCGACTCTGGGCCGCTGTTTGACGTGCCCCGCAACGCCACACCCGAGCAAGCCCCCTCGGTGTTGCTGCACAACAAGATCCGCGAGGTCTGGGGCCTGGATGGCAAAGACGGCCTGGTCACCCAGCTGATCACGCAATACCCCGGCGCAGGCAACGTCAACAACCTGGGCTCGGTCACGGCCGGCGTGGCCAAGATCTTCCCGCAGGACCGCATCGGCTACGCCGTGTTTCAAGAAGATGCGACCTTCTCGGCTTTCTCGTACCAAAAGTTCTTTCCCGACATCGCCGGCACCGCCGACAAGCCCACACGCTTGGCCTTGCTCAATGCCAAGTGGCGACAAGAGATCAAGCCTTGGCTCGCGCAACTCGATGGTTTGGCCAACGCCGGCTACTACGTGCCCAACCAGCGCGACATCAACAGCTCGCACTGTTTGACCATCGTCACGTTTGGCGGCACCAGCATCGTGGAAAAAGGGCTGAACTCGGTGGGGCGGTTCGTGGACAACTTGCTCGACGGCACCGGCCCGGTCATGCGCGCCTACGAAGCCAAACCCACGGCGCAGCGCGTCTTGCTCAGCGACATCTTTGCCGACTGGCTGGCGCCACTGATCCCCTGATCAAAACGGCGCAGGCATGAAAAAAGCGGGCCCAAGGGCCCGCTTTGCGTTGGCTGACCGTGCAGCGATGAGCAGCCCGGTCATGCACCCATTCAGACAGCACGACGGCGACGTGCGGTGAAGCCGACCACGGCAACACCCGCCAAGGCCAGCGCCAGCGACTCAGGCTCAGGCACAGCCGAAGGAGAGGCGTTCAAGCCACCCACGTAAGCCGTGACGCCCTTGGGGGCCAGGCCCTCAACGGTCAGAACGTGCGCGCCGGCCAACAAGTTGGCCAGGTTGAAAGAATAGCCCGTGGTCGAGGACGACAGGGTCAGCTCTTGGCTGTCGATCAGCACTTTGCTGAACGAGATGGAGCCCACAAAGTTGCCCACGGTGCCGTAAACATCGCTCTTGCCCGACAAGTCGAACTTGAAGGTGTCGCTGAAGGTGAGGCCCAACTTCTTGCTGGTCGACTTCACGTCGCCGAACAAGGCTGGCGACTGGGTCAGCACGCCCAAGCCCAGGTCATCGTCAGGCAACACCACATCAGCGTGTGCAACGAACGAAGCAGCAGCCAGAAGGCCCGTCAAAACCAATTTTGCGTTCATCAAAATCTCCCAAGCCATCTGATTGATCCGCGCACCTCAAACAGCAAGGTGCTCGGTCGTGATCCAGATGACCTGTGTTGATCACGACAGTGCGTTTGTACGTCACACCACATGGCTTACGCCACCCCACATATTGGTGGAACACCGTGACAACCCTCTTACGAGCGACATCCAAACGGCCTACGCGACCTGTATTTCGGACCATGAAATGACAAACGGCCCCGAAGGGCCGCCGTCATGGTGCGATGGGCCTTTGTGATCAGGCGGCCAAACGCTGCTCGATCTTGGCCTTGGTGGCGGGCATTTCAGCAGGCAAGTGGTAGGCCAGCTGCGTGAAGAGCTCGTCATGCAGCTTCAGCTCTTGGGTCCACGAAGCTGTATCGACACCGATCACCGACTGGAACTGCTCCTTGGTGAAGTTCAGGCCGCTCCAATTCAGGTCTTCGTACTCAGGGCTCAGGCCGAAGGCGTTTTCGGTGGCCTTGGCGGTGCCTTGGATGCGGCCCAGGATCCATTCCAGAACGCGCATGTTCTCGCCATAACCAGGCCAGACGAACTTGCCGTCAGCGCCCTTGCGGAACCAGTTCACGCAGTACACGGGAGGCACAGCGTGGCCAGCGGCCTTGAGCTTGGCACCCATGTCCAGCCAGTGCTGGAAGTAGTCGCTCATGTTGTAGCCCATGAAAGGCAACATGGCGAACGGGTCGCGGCGAACCACACCTTGGGCGCCAAAGGCGGCTGCAGTGGTTTCGGAGCCCATGGTGGCGGCCATGTAGACGCCTTCGGTCCAGTCGCGGGCTTCGGCCACCAGCGGCACGGTCGTCGAGCGACGGCCACCGAAGATGAAGGCATCGATCGCCACGCCAGCGGGGTTGTCCCACTCGCTGTCGAGGGCGGGGTTGTTGGTGGCGGGCACCGTGAAGCGGGCGTTGGGGTGAGCGGCCTTGGCGCCCGTTTCCTTGGCGATGGCGGGCGTCCAGTCCTTGCCTTGCCAGTCGATCAAGTGGGCTGGGGCGGTGTCGGTCATGCCTTCCCACCACACGTCGCCGTCGTCGGTCAGGGCCACGTTCGTGAAGATCACGTCCTTGGTGACCGACAGCATGCAGTTGTGATTGGTCAGATCGTTCGTGCCGGGGGCCACGCCAAAGTAGCCAGCTTCTGGGTTGATGGCGTAGAGCTTGCCGTCGGCCGCAGGCTTGATCCAGGCGATGTCGTCACCGATGGTGGTGACCTTCCAGCCCTTGTAGCCCTCAGGCGGGATCAGCATGGAGAAGTTGGTCTTTCCGCAAGCGCTGGGGAAAGCGGCTGCCACGTGGAACTTCTGGCCTTGGGGGTTGGTCACGCCCAAGAGCAGCATGTGCTCGGCCAACCAGCCTTGGTCGCGGCCCATGGTCGAGGCGATGCGCAAGGCAAAGCACTTCTTGCCCAAGAGGGCGTTGCCGCCGTAGCCGGAGCCGTAGGACCAGATCTCACGCGTGGTGGGGTAATGAACGATGTACTTGACGGTGGGGTTGCAAGGCCATTGCACATCGGCTTGACCGGCTTCGAGCGGTGCGCCCACGGTGTGCATGCAAGGCACGAACTCGCCATCGGCGCCCAGCACGTCGATCACGCCCTTGCCCATGCGGGTCATGAGCTTCATGTTGACGGCCACGTAGGCGCTGTCAGAGAGCTCAACACCGATGTGAGCGATGTTGGAGCCCAGAGGGCCCATGCTAAAAGGCACCACGTACATGGTGCGGCCCTTCATGCAGCCCTTGAACAAGGCACCTTCGCCCGATTGCAGCTTGGCGCGCATTTCGGCAGGGTCACACCAGTTGTTGGTGGGGCCGGCGTCTTCCTTGCGGTCCGAGCAGATGTAGGTGCGGTCTTCGACACGGGCCACGTCCGATGGGTCGGTGATGGCCAGGTAGCTGTTGGGGCGCAGCTCAGGGTTGAGCTTCTTGAACGAGCCGGCAGCCACGAGCTGGGCGCACAGGCGGTCGTATTCTTCGGTGGTGCCGTCGCACCAGTAGATGTCTTTGGGCTGGGTCAAGGCAGCCATTTCGGCCACCCAGGCGATCAGCTTGGTATTTTTGACGTAGGCAGGTGCGTTCACCTGTGCCGCAGCGGCGGTTTGGGTCATGACAAAAGCTCCAAAAGTAAAAAACAAGGTCTCGGCAGCGTCGCGGCGGGCATTGGGTGCATGATGGGCTCGTACCCTTCGCGTACCCATGCGCTCCCATGCAAATCAAGCACTTGCGGCGCTGTCGGCACCCTGTTGAGGCGCCTGCTGTGTGTCAGCGGGAACTGCGTAGTTTAGTCCAACCGGCCCGTTTTAGCCTCCCCCCTCGTCCAAGGGGGACCGGGGACTGACCCGCATCAGAACGAGAACAGGGTCACAGATCGGCCACGTTTTTGTATCCTGATACACCTTGATCACCCACCTTGGGTAGGCAAAGCGGCGCCCGGGGCACACTCGAGACACCGAACAGCCATTGACCCTGCGCTTGCATGCTCGACCCGGACCGCCGCCATCTCCTGAAACTGCCTTGCGCCTCGCTGTGGGTGGGCCCCTGCATGGCGCTCGGGCTGGCCAGCCGAGCCCTCGCGGCCGCGCCCCGGGCCGACAGCCCACGCGTGGGCGTGGACCCCGACGTACTGGGATCCGGGCTGGGCGCACGCTGGGGCAGCGCGATGAAACGCGATTTGGGCTGGGCGGCCCAATGGGCGCGCCTGGAAAGCTCGGCCGTTTTGACACAGCTTGAGCAAGGCGAGATCGATGTCGGCCTGTTTTTGGCCCATGCCAAAGCTGACGCCCTGGATCAACAAGGCCTGATCCACGACCGGCACACCCTGGCACAAACCGATGTGCTGCTGGTCGGTCCAATGGATGACCCGGCAGGCATCCGCAGCGAACGCGATGCTGGACGCGCGCTCGCCCAGGTTGTGGCGGCGTACGCGGCTGGCGCGGCACAGTGGGAGCCGCCCGCCACCGCATCAGCCCTGGCCAGCGTGGCCGATGGCCTGACCCAGGGTTTGGCCAGCCGGGGCTTGGGCGGCAAAAGCGGCTTGAGCAACAAGGCTGGCGCCAGCTACCGGCTGCTCACAGCGGCGCAATGGGCGAGCTTGGTGCCAAGCCGTGGCAGAGACACCAGCAAGGTGTTTTTGCAAGGCAAGCCGGCTGTCAGCCTGAACTTGCAGGTGGCCCGCTCGTTCCGTGCCCGACATCCAGGCGGCAAGCTGCTGGTGGCTTGGTTGCAAGGCCCGGTGGCCAGCGCCGCCGTGCGCGCATCAGCCCCCGCGTGGCGAGTGGCCAAGGGCTGAGCCATGTCGACCCTTGAACTCCAAGCGATCTGGCTGAGCCTGCAAGTGGCCCTGAGCACGGTGCTGCTGAGCACACCGCTGGCCGTGGTGCTGGCCACGCTCATGGCCCGCACCCGCTGGCGCGGCAAGCTGGTGATGGACACGCTGATCTTGTTGCCCATGGGGCTGCCACCCGTGGTGATTGGCCTGGGCCTGGTGGTGGGGCTGGGCAGCCAGCAAGGCTGGGTGCACGAGTGGACCGGCTGGAGCTTGAGCTTTTTCCCAGGGGGCGCCATCGTGGCCGCCAGCCTGATGACCCTGCCGCTGATGGTGCGCGTGCTGCGCCCTGCCTTTGAAGCCACTGACCCCATGCTCTTGCCCGTGGCGCGCACGCTGGGCGCCTCACGTTGGCAAGGTTGGTGGACGCTGACCTTGCCGATGGCGTGGCCTGCGGTCGCGTCGGCCATGGCCTTGGGTTTGGCTGCCGCCTGGGGCGAAGCCGGAGCCACCTTGGTGATGGCTGCTGCCCTGAGGCCACAAGACCTGGGCGATGACAGCGCCCCCGTGGCCCTGGTCAACGCCTTGCAACACAACGGAGGCGATGGCGCCGCGTGGCGCTTGGCCCTGATCGCCCTGGGCGTGGCCATCACCGCGGTGGCCTTGAGCGAAGTCGGTCGCCAAAGGTGGCGCCAGCGCTGGCAAGCGCGGCTGCGCCCGGTCGGTGTCGGGGTGAAGGTGTCATGAGCACCCGCCCTTTGCCACGCGCCTTGAGCATCGAGCTGCGGCTGCAAAGCCCCGGCTTGGACGTGCAGGCGCAGTTCCGAGTGTTGCCTGGGCGGGTGTGTGCACTGGTGGGCCGCAGTGGCTCGGGCAAGAGTGCCTTGTTGCAAGCGGCGGCCGGCCTGATCCCAGCCAAAGGCGGTCGCGTGGCCTTGGGCAACGAGGCTTTGTACGACTCGGCAGCGCGCATCGACAAGCCCCCGCACGAGCGCCGCTTGACGTGGATCGACGGCAACGGCCACCTGTTCCCGCACCTGCGTGTGCGCGCCAACTTGCAATATGGCACCGTGGGCCTGTTGGCCAAACGGCCAGGCCCCACGTTCGAGCGCATCGTCAACTGGCTGGACCTGGCCGCGGTGCTCGAACACCGCCCCGAGCAGCTGACCGCCACCCAACGTTGGCGGGTGAGCCTGGGCCGCGCCTTGTTGTCCGCGCCGCATGCGCTGTTTTTGGACGACCCGCTGAGCCAGCTCCCCGAGGCCGAGCGCGAGGCCCAGCTCGAGTTGCTGGCCGACGCCACCACGCGCTTTGGCCTGCCCATCGTGCTGGTGAGCCCACGCATGAACGAGGTGATCAGGCTGGCGGACGAGATCGTGATCCTGCACGAAGGCCGCATGGCCAGTGCCGGGCCGGCCATGCAGATCCTGTCTGACGTCTCGCTGGCCACCTTTTTAGAGGGCGCGCATGCTGGCAGCGTGCTCGAGGGTGAGGTCAAACGCCACGACATCGAATGGCTGCTCAGCGAGGTCGATGTGGGCGGCCAACGCGTGACCGTGCCCGCCATGCTGCACCCGATCAGCGCCAAAGTGCGCATCAAGGTGCGCGCACGCGACGTGAGCTTGCACCGACATGTGCCATCTGACACCAGCACCAGCAACCACCTCCGTGGGCGCATCACCCAAATCATGCTGGCCGGCGAGCACGGCACCTATGGCGCCGTCGGTGTGGCGCTGGACCGCGTGCACGAGCCGGGTGAGGCCCCGCAAGGCAGCAAGCCCACGGTGTGGGCCATGATGACGCGCAAAGCCATCCAGCAAATGGACTGGGCGCCGGGGCACGACTGCATCGTCGGATTTGAGGCCATGGCCACCACCGTCACGGCCTGGCGATGACCCCCTTGGGGGTGAACTGCGTTCAACGCCGTTATGCTGGTGGGCATGTCAAGCGCACAAACCACCCCACGCCAGGTTCTGTCGGTCAATGTGGCCCAGGCTGAACACGTCTTGATCGACGGACACCGCATCCTCACAGCCATTGGCAAACGCGCGGTGAGCACGCTGGACAACCCCCAGCGCGTGAGCGTGCATGCCTTGGGTCTGGCGGGCGATGAGCAGGCCGACCCCACCGTGCATGGCGGCCTGAGCAAGGCGATCTATGCCTACCCTGACACGCACTACCCTTTTTGGCAGACCGTGCGCAGCCAGGCCAAGGCCCAAGCGTGGGACGCTCCCTTGCCACACGGCATGCTGGGCGAGAACCTCACCCTGAGCGGCCTGCTGGAGGCCGATGCCTACGTGGGCGATGTGTTGGTCTTCCCGGACTGCACGCTGGCCATCAGCGAGCCGCGCCAGCCTTGCTACAAGTTCGCGCACCACATGGGTTTTGCCCAAGCCGTCAAGCTGATGGCTCAGTCGGGCTACTGCGGCTACTACCTCAGCGTGCGCCAGGGCGGCTCTATTGCGGCAGGCGAGTCTTATGAGCTGATCCCCGGCCAGCGCGAAGTCAGCATCACCGAGCTGTTCAAGGTGGCGATGAAGCGCCGCTGAGGCTTTGGTTGGTGACGCCAGCGGCCACATGGCCTGAAGGCACGTGCGGGGCGGCGTTGTCAACATGCCCGGTCTGGTCATCAAAAAAGAAGTCGGGTTCGAACTCGCGCAAGAACGTGCCCTTGGGCAAGCCGCCCAAGAACATGGCCTCGTCGACGGCAATGCCCCACTCCATCAGGGTGCGCAGGGGCCGCTCGTGTGCCGGTGCGCCGCGCGCCGTGACCAAGGCCGTGCGGATGCGCATGCCCGAACCACCGGGCTGTTGTGCCTGCTGTTGCAACTCGTGCAAGGCTTGCAGCAACGGCTTGAAAGGGCCGCCGGGCAGCGGCTTGTCGGCCCGATCGACCTCGTGTTGCTGAAAGGCGTCCAAGCCCTTGCTTTGGAAGACCTGCTCGGCCTCGTCTGAGAACAGCACCGCGTCGCCGTCAAAAGCGATGCGGACCTCGTGGGGGTGAGCCTCGCCGGCACGGGCGGCATGCGGCAAGACGCGGGCGGCGGGCACGCCCTCGGCCAGCGCCAGCCGCACATCGGCCTCGTTGGCCGACAAAAACAGGTGCGCTTGCAAGGGCCGCAAAAAGCGCCAGGGCTGCTCGCCCCGCGTGAAGACGCCGCGTTCGATGGGCAAGCCGTAATGCTTTGCCGAGCGGAACACGCGCATGCCCGAGACCGGGTCGTTGCGCGACAGAATGACCACCTCG
>JAVLFO010000185.1:0-1892 GCA_046052805.1 Aquabacterium sp.
CATCTGCTGGTGATACACGCCGATGGCATCCAATGTGCTCTTGTGCGTCCGGCCCGGGCACTCGCGCCACCATGATCTTGTCGATGTCGCACCCAGCAATGGCATGGTTGCCTGCCCTGCGAACGTCAGTGAATCACCACTGCATCTCGCCCTTGTTGACCTTGGCGCCAATGTCGAGTGCGATGCCCATGCCTGCTTGCGGGTAAGCCTTTGTCATGGCCTCGATCAACTCGGCGCCCGTCTTCGCTTTGACGGCCTCGGCATCGAAGCGCTTCAGGTAGGTGCGGGTGTAGGCAATGGTGCTGGCATCCAGTGCGGTGCCTGGCACCATGTGGCCCGGCACAACCACGGCGGGTTTGAGCGCTTCTATCTCGTCCAGCTGAGCCAGCCAGGCTGCACGTTCGCTGGCCTTTTGCGTGTCGGCTGTCCACACATGCAAGTTGCCAAAGATGGCAATGTTGCCTGCAATGGTCTTGATGGACGGGATCCACACGTACGGACGATGTGCCAGCTCACCCGTTGTGCCACGCACTTCAATGGCTTCGCCATCCACGCGCAAGGTGGTCCCCTGCAGCAGCTCAGGAACGATCGGCTTTTGCGGCGCATTGGCACCCATCTTCGGCCCCCAGAAGGCCACTTTGCCAGCCAGCTTGGCCTGAATCTTCTCGCGCACCGCTGGGGTGGCCAGCACCTGGGCATTCGGGAAGAAGCCTTTGAGCACCTCGGCGCCGAAGTAGAAGTCTGGGTCGGCATTGCTGATGAAGATGGTCTTGAGCGTCTTGCCACTGTCGAGCACGTTGGCCGCCACGCGCAGGGCGTCTGCACGGGTGAAACCGGTGTCAATCACAACGGCTTCGGTCTGCCCACTGACGACCACGGCATTGGCGTGGAAGCTGTTGCCGTCGGCGTTATAGACCTTCACGGTCAGAGGGGCTGCGGTTTGCGCGCCTGCGCTGCTGGCCGCCACAACGCCGAGCGTCAAGGCTGAGAAAGTGAAGCGGACGATGCTGTTGAGCTTGAGCATGGTGATCTCCATCAATGAACGGTTGCTTGGCACAGAGCGAACTTTAGTTTTTCTCCAAACGTTGATAAAGTCGCCATCCGTTGATTGTTTATTGCATGGATCGATTGAATGGACCGCCTGACAGCCGTGCGCGTGTTTGTGGAAGTGGTGGACCGAGGCAGCCTGACCCAGACGGCTGAGCATCTCGACATGTCTGCAGCCATGGTCAGCCGTTACCTGGTGGCCATTGAGGACTGGTTCGGTGCGCGACTGCTGCACCGCACCACCCGAAAAATCAGCCTCACAGACGCCGGGATGGCGGCATTGCCCTCATGCAGGCAATTGCTCGACCTGGCGCAAGAGGCCCAGCACATGGCCGCTGAACGCATGCGTGAGCCCGCGGGCGTGCTGCGTGTGACCACGGCCAGCTCGTTTGCCGATGCGCAGCTCACCGCCGCGCTCGTTGATTTTCAGGCGCAGTACGAGCAGGTCGAAATCGTGCTGTCGGTGGGTGACAAAGCGGCCGACTTGGTCTCTGAGCGGGTCGACTTGGCGGTTCGCATCACCAACAAGCTGGACCCGGCGATGATTGCGCGGCCGCTGGCAAGCTGCCGCTCTGTGCTGTGCGCCTCACCGAGCTACCTGGCGCGCCACGATGCGCCGCAAACGGCCGAAGACTTGCACCAGCACCGCTGCATCGGGCATGCCTTTGGCATCGGCAAGCAATACAACTTGAGCCGCCACGGCGAGGTGGTTCAAGCGCCGGTGAACTGGCGCTTCCAGACCAACGAAACGGCCGTGCTGCGCCGAGCGGTGCTGAGTGGCGCGGGCATCGGCATGCTGCCCACCTACTATGTGGGCGAAGACCTGCGCGCAGGTCGCTTGGTGC
>JAVLFO010000186.1:0-1836 GCA_046052805.1 Aquabacterium sp.
TTCTCCGCTCCGCCCCCTTCGCCTTGCTGCTGGTGGCACAAGCTGCTCACGCAGGCAACATCAATTGCGGTGTCAGCGGCACATCGTGCACCGCACCCATTGCGCAAGGCAGTGACAACGCCCGCACGCAAGGCTTCGTTGGCATCAACTGGACCTTCGGGCAGGGCCCTGATTTGGTGGTGGGTGTGCGCTACACCAAGACCAACAGCCGCCAACGCGTGCTGGGCGGACGACTGGAAGCGGTGTTCCCGTTCTCTACGTCGTTCAATTCGATCTCGTTTGACCGCTTGCGTCTGCGCGCGATCGGCGGCCAACGCAGCTTCATGCAAGAGCTGGGTTTGGGTTACTCGTATGCAGCCAACGCCTTTTTGGCCACGGGTGCCGTACAGGTCAACAACGCCAGTGTCGGCACCGATCTGATCTTTGGCACCTGGAAGTGGTTGCCTTACGTGGGTGTTGACACCCTCAGTCGCCCCCACGCTGCTGGCGATGGCTCACTCAGCTGCGGCTCGGGCGCGCTGACCTCTTCGGCCAGCTTGCTCCAGTCCCAGGGCATCTTGGTCCTGTCGAATCAGCAAGTCAACGGTCAGACTTGCTTCCTGAGCCAGAACAACCAGGCCGGTGGCGTGACAGGTTCGTCGTTCTGATTGCCTGAGCCTCGTTGGTGACAAAGGGCGACCTGTGAGGTCGCCCTTTTCTTTTGGGGCGACAATCTCGCCATGACGCGCCAGATCTTCCTTGACACCGAAACCACCGGCCTGAGCCCTGAGTCGGGCGACCGCATCATCGAAATCGGCTGCGTAGAAATGTTCAACCGCCGCTTGACCGGCCGGCATCTGCATTTCTACATCAACCCTGAGCGCCCCAGCCACGAAGACGCCGTCAAGATCCACGGCCTGACCGACGAGTTCTTGGCCGACAAGCCCGTGTTCGCCGCGCTGGCCGATGAGATCCTGGACTACTGTCGTGGCGCCGAGATCATCATCCACAACGCCAGCTTTGACGTGGGCTTCTTGAACGCCGAACTCAAGCGCTTGGGCAAGGGCGTGTTCACCGAGCACGTCGATGGCATCCTCGACACGCTGGTCATGGCGCGCGAGATGTTCCCAGGCAAGAGCAACTCGCTCGACGCCTTGTGTCGCCGCCTCGAAGTCGACAACACCCACCGTACGCTGCACGGCGCGCTGATGGATGCCGAGTTGCTGGCCGAGGTCTACATCAACATGACGCGTGGCCAAGACGCGCTGTTGATCGATGCCGATGGCGCTGATGGCCGCGATGGTGAGGGTGGGCAGGAGTTTGCGGCTGTGGACTTCGCTGCGTTTGCCCTGCCCGTGGTGGGCCCCGACGCCGAAGAGGGCGAAGCGTTCGAGAAGGCACTTGCAGACATCGACAAAGCCTCTGGCGGGAAAACTTTGTGGCGCACGCTTGAAACCATGCTATAGTTGCGCTCTCGGTTGACGGCCAGATCGTCAATTGACCCGAACCAGTTTCGGGCGGTTAGCTCAGCGGTAGAGCACTGCCTTCACACGGCAGGGGTCACAAGTTCGAAACTTGTACCGCCCACCAGAATAAGCCTCGCAAGTCATTGATTTGCGAGGCTTTTTGCTTTTCTGCGTGCGATTTGCTTGCGTGACCAAGCGAGGTGTGCTGAATGGGTGGGGAGATCCTTGCGCCGTGTCACCTGCGTGCCTTTATCCGCACTCAGGCGATAGCCCACCGCCTTCTCTTGGTTCAACCCGGCGGCTTGTCAGACAAAGACCGCCACGGTCTGATGGCCTGACAGCACCAACGGACCATCCTCCCTCCAGATGTCCATCGTCTGGAATGAGTAGC
>JAVLFO010000187.1:0-2419 GCA_046052805.1 Aquabacterium sp.
CCGGCTGGAACGTGATCAAGCTGCTGTGGGGCTCGTATTGGGACCCGCTGCTGGCGCGCGACAAAGACGGCGCCCTGCGCAAGATCATGATGGAGATGGTCGACGGCGACTACCCAGCCTGCAAGGCCAACGACGGCGCCTTCGTGCGCAAGCACTTCTTTGGGCGCGACCCGAAGACGGCCGAGATGGTGGCGCGCCTGTCTGACGACGACATCTGGCGCCTGCAACGTGGCGGCCACGACCCGCAAAAGGTGTACGCCGCCTACAACGCGGCCGTGAACCACACCGGCCAGCCCACCGTGCTGCTGATCAAGACCGTCAAGGGCTTCGGCATGGGCAAGAGCGGTGAAGCCAAGAACACGGCCCACCAGACCAAGAAGCTGACCGACGAAGACATCAAGGCCTTCCGCGACCGCTTCAACATCCCGGTCACGGACGAAGACCTGCCGAACCTGCCTTTCATCAAACCGGCCGACAACACGCCAGAGATGAAGTACCTGCACGAGCGTCGTCAGGCTCTGGGCGGCTACTTGCCCAAGCGTCGCCCCAAGGCCGAAGAAACACTGCCGGTGCCTGACCTCAGCGCCTTCCAAAGCGTGCTGGAGCCTACGCCTGAAGGCCGCGAAATTTCGACCACCCAGGCCTTTGTGCGCTGCCTGACCCCGCTGCTGCGCGACGCCAACCTGGGCCCGCGCGTGGTGCCCATTTTGGTCGACGAGGCCCGCACCTTCGGCATGGAAGGCCTGTTCCGCCAGATCGGCATCTACGCGCCTGAAGGCCAGAAGTACACGCCGGTCGACAAAGACCAGGTCATGTACTACCGCGAAGACAAGGCCGGTCAGATCCTGCAAGAGGGCATCAACGAAGCCGGCGGCATGAGCTCGTGGATCGCGGCGGCCACGTCGTACTCGACGAACAACCGCGTGATGATCCCGTTCTACATCTACTACTCGATGTTCGGGCTGCAGCGCATTGGCGACCTGGCCTGGGCCGCAGGCGACATGCAAGCGCGCGGCTTCCTGCTGGGCGGCACCTCCGGGCGCACCACGCTGAACGGCGAAGGCCTGCAGCACGAAGACGGCCACAGCCAGTTGGTGGCGGGCACGATCCCGAACTGCCTGAGCTATGACCCCAGCTTCGCGCACGAAGTGGCTGTGATCATCCAGAACGGCCTCAAGCGCATGGTCGAGCAGCAAGAAAACGTTTTCTATTACCTCACCCTGCTGAACGAGAACTACGCCCAACCTGGCCTCAAGCAAGGCACCGAGGCCGAGATCATCAAGGGCATGTACCTGCTGCAAGAGGGCAACGGCCAGCACAAGCTGAGCGTGAACCTCTTGGGCTCGGGCTCGATCTTGCGTGAATCGATCGCCGCCAAAGAGTTGCTGGAAGCCGAGTGGGGCGTGTCGGCCAATGTGTGGAGCTGCCCAAGCTTCAACGAGCTGGCCCGTGATGGCCAAGACGCCGAGCGCCACAACCTGCTGCACCCCACGGCCGAGCCACGCGTGCCTTTCGTGACGCAACAGCTGGCCAGCCATGCCGGCCCTGTGGTGGCCTCGACCGATTATGTCAAGGCCTTGCCAGAACAGATCCGTGCCTACATTCCCAAGGGCCGCACCTACAAGGTCTTGGGCACAGACGGCTTTGGCCGCAGTGACTTCCGTTACCGCTTGCGTGAGCACTTCGAGATCAACCGCCATTACGTGGTCGTTGCTGCGTTGAAGTCGCTGGCCGATGAAGGCTTGGTGCCGGCTTCCAAAGTCATGGAAGCCATCACCCAGTACGGCATCGACGTCAACAAGATCAACCCCTTGTACGCATAAAGGCAGGCTGTCATGGCATTGATTGAACTGACCGTGCCCGACATCGGCGATGTGACCGATGCGGCCGTGATTGAACTGTTGGTGAAGCCCGGCGACACCATCAAACCCGAGCAGAGCCTGATCACCATCGAGTCTGATAAGGCCTCGATGGAGGTGCCGTCCAGCGTGGGCGGCGTGCTCAAAGAGCTGCGCCTGAAGCTGGGCGACAAGGTGAGTCAAGGCGCCATCGTGGGCCTGCTGGAAACGGCCGATGCTGCGGCGGCTGCGCCTGCTGTGGCTGCCGCATCTGCACCCGCTGCACCCGCTGCGCCCGCCGCTGCACCTGTGGCCAGCGCCGAGCCAGCCGCTCGTGCAGCGCACCCTGCTGCGGCATTGCTGCCCGCTGAAGTCACCGCGCCTGCGGGCGTGGCGCACGCATCGCCCTCGGTGCGTCGTTTTGCGCGTGAGTTGGGCGTGCCCATTGAGAAGGTCTCGGGCTCAGGCCCCAAGGGCCGCATCACCCAAGGCGACGTGCAGAGCTTCGTCAAAGGCCTGGTCGCACAGGCTTCGCAACCCGCAGCTGCGGCGCCCTCTGGCGCTGGCGCTGCCGACCTGGG
>JAVLFO010000188.1:0-3358 GCA_046052805.1 Aquabacterium sp.
TGTCCGGTATGCCAGCGTGCACTCATTCAAGGGCCTCGAGGCAGCTGCGATCGTGCTGACCGACATCGACTCGGTCGATGACGCGCACGGGAAGTCGCTCCTGTACGTCGGCATGACTCGCGCACGGCACAGCCTGACCATGCTGATCAACGATCGAGCACGCAGTCACTACGATCGAATGCTGATGGACGGATACAAGACGCTGATGCGGAAAGGCTCCAGATGACGACGCTCGAGACGAGCTTGGCCAACCGCGAGACGATGCTGGCGCGGCTGCGCGCTGAGATCGTCGGCCCGGATCCGGCCGGCAACAAGGTGGGACTTGTCGACAAGCAGGCAATGACGTGGGAGGAATTCCGCGTCGCACGACAGCAGCTCAACGGCGAAGAGATCGTCTGGCAGGATCCGCCCACGAAGCGTTTCGGCGCAGGGATCCTTTTTCCTCAAGGCACGGACGAGCTGCTTGCGCAGGTCGCTGCGGATGCCGATGGCGATGACGTTGCAGATGCCAAGGATCTGGCACCGGAAGGTGTCGCACTCGACGATGACGCGGCAAAGGCATATGGCGGAAACCGCCTAGCCGCGACCGCGGAGTCCGAGGATCCTGACGAGCAAGGCATCACCCTGGCGAACGCATTTCGGCCGTCAGCGCTCGGGTTGAGCTTTCTCGCCGATCTTTCCGACAGGGATGCCGGGTATCGCATCGATCTGGTGAGCATCGGGCGCATTGCCGCTGATCGAACGGCCGACCGCGCTTGCGGCGTATACAGGCCTCTGACGGTGATTGTGGGGGCCGCAATCGGGAAGCCCGGACTCTCGCGCCGGGTGTGGCTGAGGCACGCAGTTGTCGACGCCGCCGGCAAGATGCCGGGGGTTTCGGTCTCGGGCGCGGAACTGCTTGCGGCGAGGACTCCGATTCGGCGCCCGATTGATGCAGCAGGACTGCACCTGGAGATGGTGATCGTCTCCCGCAGTTGGCCCGGTGCTCCTTCCATCCATCACCGACTCGTCACGGCGTCCATCGTCAATACCGCGACGGCACAGCGTGAGGAGCTCGACTCGCTAAGCCTTTTCCAGGCCGGTCTGCGCGTCTCGAGCCTGTCTGGAGCGCCGACGATCGATCCCTACCCGGACTATCTCGCAGGCGAATTCCGCGACGACGATCCGCTGGCCGACGACAACGTCAACCGGGTGCTCTACAGGCATAGTCGTACCTTTGCCATCGGACACGGGTGCGGTGCCGACTGGATTCACGGTCGTCCCGACCGCGTCTCCGAGGTCTGGACAGATGTCCTGCCAGTCTTCGAGACGCCGGCGACGAGTGCCGACCTGTACGTGAAAGGAGAGGACGGAAGAACGCGGAGCCTTCGCACAAGCATGCGTTGTCTCGCTGGCCTGGATCCCGATGACGACGGCCTGAGCGACGTTCACACTCTGATCAGTGAATACCGCCGATGGATCGAAGAGCTCAGCTCGCTCACGGCAACTGTCCCGCAGGAGGACCGGCCGACTGCTACGGCACTCATCGATCGGTGTCGAGAGTGCGCCGACCGCATCGAAGGTGGCCTCCAACTTCTGGACACGTCAGGAGCTCAGGGCGACTTGGCGAGACGAGCCTTCAGACTCGCAAATGAGGCAATGCTGATCGCGCAGCTGCGATCGCGTCAGCCGCTTCGACTTCCGACGCGCGATGCGGCGGAGAGACTGGCATGGGACAAGCCGATCGCGAAGATCGAGCCGGCAGCGAGAAACCAGTCCCAGGGCTACTGGAGACCGTTCCAGATCGCATTCCTGCTGATGTCGCTCCGAGGCATCGTCGAACCGTCTCACGCCGACAGAAAGACCGTCGACCTGATCTGGTTCCCGACTGGCGGCGGCAAGACCGAGGCCTATCTCGGATTGACGGCCTTCACGGTGTTCTTCAACGCCCTCGCCAAGGAGGACGTGACGGGGGTTGACGTACTCATGCGCTACACGCTGAGGCTGCTGACCGCGCAGCAATTTCAGCGCGCTGCCACCCTCTTCTGCGCGATGGAGAACATCCGACGCAGGGACATCGAGAGGCTTGGGGATCGCCCCTTCCGGATCGGCCTGTGGGTAGGGGGATCTGCCACTCCGAATCGACGTGCGGATGCTCTTGAGAAACTGCGAGCATTGACGAGAGATCCAGATGCGGAGAACCCGTACGTGCTGTTGCGCTGCCCATGGTGCGCTGCCAAGTTCGGGCCGCACCAAGCATCTCACGACGAGTCGAGGCGATCCATGGGCTTCGGCAGACCCAGAGGTGGCCCAACCCGCTCCGAGGTTCTGGGATATTCAAAGGAACGCTCGCCTTTCGGCGACACGGTGGTGTACAGGTGCGCGGACGACGCGTGCGAGTTCGGCGGCCACCCAGGCTCGGCAAGACCTCCACTTCCCATCGTCGTGATCGATGAGGATCTCCTGGAACGTCCCCCGAATCTTCTGATCGGCACGGTGGACAAGTTCGCGATGCTCGCGTGGAATCCTGCCGCGAGAAAGATCTTCGGTCTCGATGATGCCGGACTCCACAAGGGAATTCCGCCGACCCTGATCATCCAGGACGAACTGCACCTCATCTCCGGGCCGCTCGGTTCGATGGTGGGCGCCTACGAGACCGTCATCGAGGCTCTGTGCGTCGATCCGTTGGGCGGCGGCATCCTTCCCAAGGTAGTAGCGTCGACTGCCACCATCAGTCGTGCGCGCGAACAGGTAAAGGCGCTCTATGCGCGGAGCTCGGTCGCGCTGTTCCCGCCCGCCGGACTCGATGCAGCAGACTCGTTCTTTGCCCGCCAGGCGGTCGACGAGCACGGCAACCCCTTGCCTGGCCGGCTCTACGCGGGCTTGCTGGCGCCGGCTCATGGCTCGGTCCAGACGTCCGAGGCACGAATCTTTGCCACGCTGATGCAGAGTGCGGCTCTCCTCGAGGGGGAGCCTGCAGACGTCGATCCCTGGTGGACGCTCCTCGTCTTCTTCAACTCGCTCAGGGAACTCGGTGGGGCGCTGACGCTGTTTTCCGCGGACACGCGCGAGTACCTGCGGGTGATGCTGGGGCGTCATGGCGTCGACTACTCGCGCATCAGGCAGATGTTCAGGGTGGAGGAGCTCACAAGCCGCATTCGCGGAGACCACATCCCGCGCCTCCTCGAGCAACTGGAGGTACGCCTTTCAAGTCCGGACGGGAAGCACGAGGGAAGTTCGCTGCCCACACCCGTCGATGCGTGCTTGGCCTCGAACATCATTGAGGTCGGAGTCGACATCCCTCGCCTGTCCTTGATGGCAATCGTCGGTCAGCCCAAGACAACTTCACAGTACATCCAGGTGTCCAGCCGTGTTGGCC
>JAVLFO010000189.1:0-3913 GCA_046052805.1 Aquabacterium sp.
CACCTGCTGTTGGCTTTGACGGACAACCCCTCTGCTTCCGAGGTGTTGAAGGCCAGCGCCGCCAACCTGGATGAGCTTCGCAAGAACCTGGACCAGTTTGTCCGAGACAACACGCCCACCGTCGGTGGCACCGATGAGGTCGACACGCAGCCCACGCTGGGCTTTCAGCGTGTGATCCAGCGCGCGATCATGCACGTGCAGTCCTCGGGCAGCGGCAAAAAAGAAGTGACCGGCGCCAATGTGCTGGTGGCCATCTTCGGTGAAAAGGATTCGCACGCGGTGTACTACCTGCACCAGCAGGGCGTGACCCGTCTGGACGTCGTGAACTTCATTGCCCACGGCATCCGCAAGGCTGAGCCACCTGAGGCGTCTAAGTCCTCATCTGGCGAGCCAGGCGCAACCGAGGCGGACAAGGAAGAGGGCGAGGGCAAGGCATCTGCTCTGGAGCAGTACACCCAGAACCTCAACCAGCTGGCCCGCGAAGGCAAAATCGACCCGCTGATCGGGCGCGACACGGAAGTGGAGCGTGTGATCCAGGTGCTGTGCCGCCGGCGCAAAAACAACCCATTGTTGGTGGGTGAGGCTGGCGTGGGCAAGACCGCGATCGCTGAGGGGCTCGCATGGCGCATCACGCAAAAAGATGTGCCTGACGTTTTGGCCGATGCCGAGGTTTTCGCCCTGGACATGGGCGCGCTGCTGGCTGGGACCAAGTACCGCGGCGACTTTGAGCAACGCCTCAAGGCCGTGATCAAGCAGCTCAAAGAGCAGCCGGGTGCCGTCCTGTTCATCGATGAAATCCACACGCTCATTGGTGCAGGCGCCGCTTCGGGTGGCACGCTGGATGCCAGCAACTTGCTCAAGCCGGCGCTGAGCTCGGGTCAGCTCAAGTGCATCGGGGCAACCACCTTCACCGAGTACCGTGGCATCTTTGAGAAAGACGCAGCGTTGTCTCGTCGTTTCCAAAAGGTTGAAGTGGCCGAGCCTTCGGTCGAGCAAACCATCGAGATCCTCAAGGGCCTGAAGTCGCGCTTTGAAGAACACCACAGCGTGAAGTACTCGCTCAATGCGTTGCAAGCCGCTGCCGAGCTGTCGGCCAAGTTCATCAACGATCGTCATTTGCCAGACAAGGCCATTGACGTGATCGATGAGGCTGGCGCGGCGCAACGCATCCTGCCCAAGAGCAAGCAGAAAAAGACCATCACCCGCGCAGAGGTGGAAGACATCGTGGCCAAGATCGCCCGGGTGCCTTCGACCAGCGTATCGAGTGACGATCGCTCCAAGCTCAAGACGCTCGACCGCGATCTCAAGAGCGTGGTGTTCGGTCAAGACGCGGCCATCGATGCGCTGTCGTCGGCCATCAAGATGGCGCGCTCGGGTCTGGGCAAGCCCGACAAGCCGATTGGTTCGTTCTTGTTCAGCGGCCCTACTGGCGTCGGCAAGACCGAAGTGGCCAAGCAACTGGCCTACATCTTGGGCATCGAGCTGATTCGCTTTGACATGTCCGAGTACATGGAGCGTCATGCCGTGAGCCGCCTGATTGGCGCGCCTCCTGGCTATGTGGGCTTTGACCAGGGCGGTTTGTTGACCGAGGCCGTGTCCAAAAAGCCGCATTGCGTGCTGCTGCTCGATGAAATCGAAAAGGCACACCCCGACGTGTTCAACATCCTCTTGCAGGTGATGGACCACGGGACCTTGACCGACAACAACGGGCGCAAGGCCGACTTCCGCAATGTGTTGATCATCATGACGACCAACGCGGGTGCCGAGACGCTGCAGAAGTCGACGATCGGTTTCACCACCTTGCGCGAGCTGGGCGACGAGATGGCCGACATCAAGCGCACCTTCACGCCTGAGTTCCGCAACCGTCTGGATGCGATCGTTGGCTTCAAGGCGCTGGACGAAGAGGTCATCATGCGCGTGGTCGACAAATTCTTGCTGCAGCTGGAGCACCAGTTGGGCGAGAAGAAGGTCGATGTCACGTTCACGGATGCGCTGCGTCGCTATCTGGCCAAACGTGGCTTTGACCCCTTGATGGGCGCACGACCCATGCAGCGTTTGATCCAGGACACCATCCGTCGTGCACTGGCCGATGAGTTGCTGTTTGGCAGTCTGGTCGATGGTGGCCGCTTGGCGGTGGACGTGGTCGACAACGACAAGGGCGAGCCCGAAGTCAAGCTTGACATCCAGCCGAACAAGAAGAGCGACAAAACCAAGCCTGAGGCCGCAACGGCCGAATGATCAGGCGGCATGCGCAGAGCATGTCAAAACCCACCGGTCCAGTGATGGCGGTGGGTTTTTTTCTTTTGGGGCGGGCAAAGCGATGTCAGGCGCGGCCCTGCGGCAAGCGCGACTCCATCGCAGTGCCAAACCGTGACAGGGCCAGGCACATCAAGCCGTAGAGCACGCCCACAAAGAGGTAAGCCTCAAGGTAGTACGGGCGCCAGACGGCATCCCCACCCAGGCTGAGTGACAAGCCGCCCGTGAGCTCGTGCAGGCCAATGACGGTGACCAGTGAGCTGTCTTTGAGCAGGCCGATGGCATGGCCCACGCTGGCGGGCAACACGGCCCGCAAGGCCTGAGGCAAGACGATCAGGCGCTGGGTTTGCCACCAACTCAAGCCGAGGATGGCGGCGGCCTCTGATTGCTCTTGCGGGATGGTTTGTAGACCACCGCGAAGGACCTCTGCGAAGTACACAGCTGAAAACAGCGTCAAAGCCAAGCCGCCGCGCCACATCAAAGGGATGCGCCACTCATCGGGCAGGAGCGCCGGCAACAAAAAGGCAAAAGCAAACAGCAAGGTCACCAGGGGCACGCCACGAATCAGCTCAATGGCGGTGGTTGCGGGCCAACTCAGCCAGGGGTGCCGGGACCGACGGGCCAAGGCCAAAACAACAGCCAGCGGCATGGATGCGAGCCAACTGCTTGCGAACAGCGCAAGGGTCAATGGCAAGCCGCCCCAACGCTCGGCGGGCACCAGCTCAAGGCTCGCGAAACCACCGTGCATCAGGGCCAGTGATGCGAGCAATGTGAACGTCAGGCCAGCGATGACGTGCTGCGCAAGATGCGGTTGCGGGCGGCGTTTCGTGAGCAAAGCCCAGGCGCTGCACGCGCAGGCGAGGGCGCTGATCAGCACGGCAGTGATCGGGCGCCACTGAGACGACTCGGGGTAAAAGCCCAGCAGCAGGGGGTGGGCTTTGGCGATGATCACGCCCCAGCACGCCCCCTGGTGCCCGATGGCGGCACAGGCCTTGGCGTCGGGCCGAAACACGGCGGACAACAAAGCCCAGTCGAGCACAGACCACGCAAGCCATGCCAGGACGCCAGCACCCAGCAGCCCGATGAGCTTGCGCGTCATGCCACGCCTCGCTGCCCGTGATGGCGATTGAAGGCGTTCATGAGCGCCGAGGTCAACAGCGACATTGCCAAGTACACCGACATCATCACCAACAGGCATTCAACGGTGCGCCCGGTTTGGTTCATGGTGGTGTTGCCCACCGACACCAGGTCGGGGTAGCCCACCGCCACGGCCAGCGACGAGTTTTTGATCAGGTTGAGGATCTGGTTGGTGGTGCCGGGGATCAAGGTGCGTAAGGCTTGTGGGATTAGCACCCGCAGCACCTGTTGGCTGCGCGTGGCGCCCAGGGTGGCTGCCGCTTCCATCAGGCTGGGCGATACGGCTTCGAGGCCGCTGCGGATGACCTCCGACAAAAAGGCCGCGGTATAGACGCCCAACGCCAAGGCCAGCGCCAGGTATTCGGGGGTGACCGACGCACCGCCACTGACATTGAACGGACCTTGCTCAGGCCACTCCCACACCCAGTGTTGATCGGGTTCAGCGAGCACAGGCCACGGGAACGCCAGCCCCCCTTTGCTCAGCCAGGTGCCTGGCAGCAGTTGCAAAGCCTCGGTCGAG
>JAVLFO010000190.1:0-2726 GCA_046052805.1 Aquabacterium sp.
GTGGCCTGGTGGAAGGCCTTGCTGGCCCAAGGCACACGTCCACAAGACGTGGTGTTTTCGGGCGACTCGGCCGGTGGCGGCTTGGCCCTGGCCTGCCTGGTGGCGGCGCGCGATCAAGGCCTGCCCTTGCCGGCAGGCGCCGTGCTGTTCTCGCCCTGGACCGACCTGTCGTGCTCGGGCGAAACCATGAAGACCTTGGCCGACGCAGACGTGATGTTCAACCCTGAGTCACTGCCTGAAGCTGCGGCGCTGTACCTGGCTGGTAAGCCCAGCAACACACCGCTGGCCTCGCCGCTGTTTGCCGATCTCAAGGGCCTGCCGCCCATGATGATCCACGCCAGCCAGCATGAGATCTTGTTGGCCGACTCCACCCGCCTGCACGACAAGCTGCAAAAGGCAGGTGTCCAAAGCGAGCTTCACCTCAAGGCCAAGATGCCGCACGTGTGGCCCACCATGCTGATGCTGCCTGAAGCACGCGCCACGCTCAAACAGTGCGGCGAGTACATCGCCCGCATCACTGGCTGAGCCCAGCCCCACCGCCACCTCAATCGAGTCACACCATGAAATCCTTCCAAAACAAAGTGGCCGCCATCACGGGTGCGGCATCGGGCATGGGCCGCACCCTGGCGCTGGAATTGGCGCGTCGGGGCTGCCACCTGGCGCTGAGCGACGTCAACGACGTCGAGCTGGTCAAAACCGCCGAACTGGCATCCAAGCAGGGCGTGCGCGTGACGACCACCAAGCTGGACGTGTCCAACCGCGATGCGGTCTATGCCTGGGCCGACCAGGTGGTGCGCGACCACGGCAAGGTCAACCTGATCTTCAACAACGCCGGCGTGGCGCTGACCGTCAACCTCGAGCACATCAAGGTCCAAGACTTTGAGTGGATCATGGGCATCAACTTCTGGGGCGTGGTGTATGGCTCGCAGGCCTTCTTGCCGCACCTCAAGGCCTCGGGCGATGGCCACATCATCAACACCTCCAGCCTGTTTGGCCTGATCTCCATCCCCACACAAGGCGCCTACAACAGCACCAAGTTTGCGGTGCGTGGCTACACCGAAGCGCTGCGCATGGAGCTGGAACTCGAAGGCGCCTGCGTGAGTGCCACCTGCGTCCACCCAGGCGGCATTGCGACCAACATCGCCATGGCCGGCAAGGTCGACCCCGTGATGGAGAAAATCACCGGCGCCAGCATCGAAGCCCAAAAGCGCCGCGCCAACAAGCTGATCAACACCACCACGGCCGAATCGGCTGCGCTGCAGATCCTGTCGGCCGTTGAAAACAACGAGCGCCGCGTGCTGGTCGGGCCCGACGCCAAGTTCTTGGACAAGGTCGTGCGACTGCTGGGCTCGGCTTACCAGGTCTTGGTGCTTCGCCAGGTGCGCAGCATGAACAAGAAGTCGGCTGCCAAATCCGCCCGAAGCGCGGCATGATGCGCGCATGAAGTGGTTCAAACGTTTGTGGTGGGCGGCCGTTCTGGGCGGCTTGGTCTTGTCGGTGGCCGTCTGGGCGACCTGGGAAACCGACCGCCAGCTCGGCCAGTTGCTCGCCCGCTGGGCGCCCGAACCATCGAGTTTTTTGGAGCTCGATGGCATGCAGGTGCACATCCGTGACACCGGCCCGCGCGACGACCCTTCACCTCTGGTGATGCTGCACGGCATGTCGTCCAGCCTGCACACCTACGAGGGCTGGCAAGGCATGCTGCAGGGCAAACACCGCGTCATCAGCGTTGACTTGCCGGGCTTCGGCCTGACCGGACCGAGTCCCCAGGGTGACTACCGCATTGATGCGTACACCCGCTTCACCCTGCGCCTGCTCGACAGCTTGGGGCTCAAGCGCGTGATCTTGGTGGGCAACGCCTTGGGCGGTGAAATCGCGTGGCAAACGGCTGTGCTGGCGCCCGACCGGGTGCGCAAACTGATCTTGATCGACTCTGACGGCTACCAGCCCTCGGTCTTGTCGATGCCCCTCGCGTTTCAAATTGCCAGCATGCGCTGGATGCGTTGGGTGTCGGAGCGCATTTTGCCCAGGGCCTTGGTGGCCACCAGCGTGCGCAGCGTCTTTGGCGACCCCAACAAGGCGACCAAAGAGCGCATTGACCGCTACTTCGAGCTGAACCTGCGGGTGGGCAACCGGCGTGCCTTGTTTCAACGCATGGACCAGGCCCAATTTGGGGCCAGCGCGAAATTGATCCGACGCGTGCAGCAGCCCACCTTGGTGCTGTGGGGCAAGGCCGACGAGATGATCTCGCCAGACCAGGGCAACCTGTTTTGCCGAGACATTCCCCGCTGCAAGCTCATCGAATTCGACGGCTTGGGGCACCTGCCTCAAGAGGAAGACCCTCAAGGCACCGTGCCTGCCGTGAAGGCCTTTTTGGCCGAACGTTGAAGCCGATCAGACCAGGCGCCAACGCGCGTGCTGCACGACCGCAGCCACCACCTTGTCGAGCATCTGATCCAGCGGCGCCGTTTTGAGCTTCGTGCCATCCCCCAGGTGCTGGTCTGCGGAAGGCAAGGCCAACTGCTCGGGCACCACTGCCATCGCGAAATTGGCGCTCAGGTAGGTGCGCACGATCGGCAGGGCGCGGATGCCGCCCAAAGCGCCCGGCGACGCCGCCAGCAGGCCCACAGGCTTGCCTGCGGTCGATGCGGTCCCGCCGGGCTGTCCGTCTGCTGCCTGAACGACCGACAGCCAATCAAACGCATTGATGAACAAAGGCGTGGGCA
>JAVLFO010000191.1:0-7757 GCA_046052805.1 Aquabacterium sp.
TGACGCCACGAATCGCAGATTTGAAAGTGAACAGGAAAGTCAATGAAATCAACGATCTACCAACACCACCTCCGCGCCAGTGCTAGCTTTTCGTACCGTCACTTATTGCACTGAAAACGAGGAGACCCCAACGTGGACATCCAGATGCGCACCAATGTGCCGCACATCTTCGCCATCGGCGACATCGTGGGCCAGCCCATGCTGGCGCACAAGGCGGTGCACGAGGCGCATGTGGCGGCGGAAGTGATCGCCGGCGAATTGCAGGGCAACAAGGAACTGGCCAGCGCCGCCTTCAACGCCCGCGTGATCCCCAGCGTGGCCTACACCGACCCCGAAGTGGCCTGGGTGGGCCTGACCGACGACCAGGCCAAGCAGCAGGGCATCAAGGTCAAGAAGGGCCTGTTCCCCTGGGCGGCCTCGGGCCGCGCCATTGCCAACGGCCGCGACGAAGGCGTCACCAAGCTGCTGTTCGACGACAGCCCCGAAGCAGGATCAGGAGACGGCCATGCTGGCCGGGGCCACGGCAAGATCCTGGGCGGCGGCATGGTCGGCACGCATGCGGGCGACATGATCGGCGAGATCGCCCTGGCCATCGAGATGGGTGCGGACGCTGTCGACATCGGCAAGACCATCCACCCGCATCCGACGCTGGGCGAGAGCATCGGCATGGCGGCGGAAGTGGCGCATGGCAGCTGCACGGATGTGCCGCCTGCGCGCAAGTAAGTCCGCAGCCAAGCTACCCTGACAAGGCCCGAACTGGCGACGGTTCGGGCCTTGTGCTTTGCGTACCCAAACAATCGCCGCAGAATACTGTGCATTTGTACAGTATTCATGTCAGCCACTTCCAAGCCCAAGCTCTACAACCCACGCCACCCCGAACGCACGCTGCTCTACCAAATGGTAGCCGAGCACTACGAGACCTGGCTAGAGTTGGCCAGCGCGGGTCAGTTCGACGGCCAGGGCGACCACCACACCCCCAAGCCCTTCGTGCGCAAAGCGTTTGCCAAGTATCTTGAGTGCGGCATCTTTGCCCATGGCTTTGCCCGCGCTCGCTGCGGCGACTGTGGGCACGACTACTTTGTAGCCTTCTCCTGCAAAGGCCGGGGAGTCTGCCCCTCGTGCACCACGCGGCGGATGGTGGAGACGGCGGCACACCTGAGCGACCACGTTTTCCCCCGCCTGCCGGTGCGCCAGTGGGTGCTCTCCGTGCCCAAGAGGTTGCGGTACTTCATGCAACGCGACGGAGCGGTGCTGAGCATGGTGCTGCGCATCTTTCTGCGGGTGATCGCACAAACTCTGCAGACCCACAGCCCCGGTGCGGCCCATATGGACAAGGCAGGCCTGCACATCGGTGCCATCGCCTTCATTCACCGATTCGGCTCCAGCCTCAATGAACACGTCCACTTCCACGTTTGTGTGGTGGACGGGGTGTTTGAGGAAGTGGAGGGCGAGGGCGATGCTGATGCGACCCCTCGAATCTCATCGCCGGGTGTCATCTTTCACGCGGCCACCGGCATCGATGCGGCTACCGTGGCCCCAGTGCAGACCACACTGCAAAAACGCATCCTGCGCGCCTTCGTTGCTCGGGGCCTGCTGGAGAACTGTGACGCCAAAGACATGCTGGGCTACAAACACAGCGGCTTCTCGGTGGACGCCGGTGTCTGCATCGAAGCCCACGACCGCGCTGCGCTGGAGCGGCTGCTGCGCTATTGCGCGCGTCCACCGTTTTCCATGGAGCGCCTACGCAAAGAGGGAAGCAAACTGGTGTACCGCTGTGCCAAACAGCGCAGCGAGCCCACCAGTGACAAGCGTGGTGCCAAGGCAGATGAGCTGCACCTCACACCGCTGGAACTGATCGACCGCATCGCCGCGCTGGTGCCACCGCCACGCACCCACCGGCACCGCTACTTTGGTGTGCTGGCACCAAACTCGCCGCTGAGAGCGGCGGTAACGGCGCTGGCTCAGCCTGCTGCGTCGCAACCAGCCACGGTGGAGACTGCACAACCTGGCGCGGGCGTACCTGGGGTGGCGGCGCCGGGCAACGCGGCCACACCCACACCCGAACCTGAAGCACGCCCGAAGCGAGCGGCGCATTACTTGTGGGCGGTGCTGATTGCCCGCATCTACGAGGCATTTCCGCTGCTGTGCCCCATGTGCGGTGGGCAGATGCGCATCATTGCCTTCATCACCCACAGCGCCGAAATCCGCCACATCCTGAACCACATCGGGGTGGAGTCTGCCCCCCCGCACATCACCCCGGCACGCGGGCCACCGCTGTGGGAGGGCTGCGACGCGCCGGTGGATGATGGTGCGCAAGGCGAGCCGGATTGGGATCTGGCAGCTCAACCCGACGAGGTAGACCAGCGCGTCAATTGGTGACCCAGTGAAGCGGCGGTATCCATCGCTGCGGGGAAGCAGCTGCGCGCGCGCCAGGCCCAAATGCATACTGCCTCCCAAGCTCTTGCCATTGAGCGGCAAGCGAGCGCTCAACCTTCCTTGGCCGAACGTGTTTCGAGGCCCAAAACTCGTGCCATACTTGGCCTCATGCGGTTGAATTTCCTATCCGTACCTGCCGGAACACTTCGAGCTGGACCATGTGCTCTATCCCGGTTACGAACTCACGCTGAATGATGTCGTGGGCCATGCGATCCGATGCAGTTCCGAGGCCGTCCGGAGAGCGGTCGCTGCGTGTCTTGAAGACCCCGAGGCGGATGAAGAGGACTTTTACTGGCCGGGACAGGAGTACAGCCGCAGGTCCAGCCCGTTCGAATCGGAGGACCACGAACGCTGGTATGCGGTCGGCCCCTGGCACCACATTGCCCACGAGTTGGCCCATGGCCGGCGCTTTTTCAACGATGCCGCGCGCTCGTTCTTCGAGTGGTTGATCGGCGAGGCGCTCGAGGCCGAGGATCCAGAGACCCCGGGAACACCCGCCCTGGTGACCATGCTCGACGCCGGCGCGGCTTTCTACCGCTCCCGCATTGCCAGCGGTGAGCTGGAGGCAAGGTCGTTCGCAGAGAACCCGGGCATTGCGCTCGGCGCCGCTCCCAAGGAGCGAGCGGCCAACAACCGCATGAGCCCCGCCGGCGTTCCCTTGCTCTACGTTTCGCGGGAGATCGACACCTGCATCGCCGAAGTTCGTCCCTCGATCGGGGACACCGTGGTGGTGGGGCGCTTCCAGTCCACAGCATCCCTGAGGTTCTTCGATTTCACGAGGCTGGGTCGCCGGCTGCGACATGCCCCCTTGAGCTTGTTCGACCCCAGCTACCGAAAGCGCAGCGAACATCGGCTGCTGCTGGAGTACCTGCATGAAGAGATCGCTCGACCGGTCCGGACCGGCGATACGGATTACGTGATGACGCAGGCGCTGGCGGAGTTCATCCGCTACGACAAGAAGTGGGCTTTCGATGGCATCGCTTTTCGGTCCGTGCAATGCGAGGGTGGCGTGAACTATGTTCTGTTCGATAGAGGCGAGCCGGAGGCTATGCTGGCCCCGGACTGGCGGCCAGCCTTCCACCTGGCGATTGAGTGCGAGGCTGTCTCGATGCACGTGATCGAGGGCGTGCGTTATAGCCATGTTCCTGCCTCTATCCCGGTGCAGGCGACCAAGTCCTGGTGAACTGCGTATGGGCCACAGCGTGGCCTCGGGTGCGCTGCAGGCTACCCACGCCCCGCTGCGCCGGGCCTTGAAGACGCGCTTTGTTGCGAGAAGCTGGGCGCATGCTCAGCGACGAAGAGAAAGCCCGCATGCAGTCCTGTCTGCGCACCTTGCGCGAGGCCATGCCGGGCTTCGCCAGCCGCCGCGCGCAGTTGGTGATGATGGCCGAGGTGGCACATGTCCTTGGCACGCTGGATCGAGCGCGGTGGCAAGGAGGTCAGGGCGGGCCGGACGACAGAGTTCCACGTCTGCGCTGCGCCGATCGGTGGCGGAGAACGCCTGCGCACGCTGCTGTGGGATCGTGCCGGCGCTGCCGTGCTGACCTCGGCGACGCTGCAGGCCTGCGGCTCGTTCGACCTCTTCATGGAAGAGGCTGGCCTGAAGGCATGGGAGGGGGTGCATGCGCTCAGCCTGCCATCACCCTTCGACCATGCGGCGCAGGCCGAGCTGCACCTGCCGCGCATGCGCTCCCATCCGCTCGATGCCCAGGCGCATACCGAGGAGGTGGCAGCCATGCTGCCCGCCCTGCTCGAGGCGCAAGCCGGGTCTCTGGTCCTGTTCGCATCGGCAAGGCAGATGCATCAGGTCGCGCATGCGCTGCCGGAGGCGCTGCGCGAGCAGATCCTCGTGCAGGGAAGCACGTCCAAGCGCGAGCTGCTGGCGCGCCACAAGGCTCGCATCGACCAGGGCCAGCGTTCGGTCCTCTTCGGTCTGGCCAGCCTCTCCGAGGGGGTGGACCTGCCCGGCGCCTACTGCACGCACCTGGTAGTGGTCAAGTTGCCCTTCGCGGTGCCCGACGATCCGGTCGAGCAGACACGCCGGGAGTGGATCGAGGCGCAGGGGAGGTCCGCCTTCCATGAGCGCAGCGTCCCCGAGGTCGGCATCCGGCTGGCGCAGGCGGTGGGGCGGCTGCTGCGCACGCCCGAGGACCACGGCCGCGTCACGGTGCTGGATCCGCGGCTGGCGAGCACGCCGTGGGGCCGGCGCCTGCTGGCGGGCCTGCCGCCGTACCGACGTGTGCGCGGCGCGGCGCCAGGCTTGCCATCCGACGCGGCAACGGTCGATCGTTCGGCCGCGTGACGGCGCCAGCGGCGGCTCTTGAAGGTGCGTCGCGGTAGGAGATCCTGGGTGGACCAACACCGATCCACCCATGAACTCCATATGGAGGGCATCGGCGCGGTCGGCGTGCTCGAACCCATCGTCGTGCGGCCTGTGCTGGGCACCGACCTCTTCGAGATCATCGCCGGTGAGCGCCGTTGGAGAGCCGCAAGGAACGTCTTCGGCGACGACTACGACATGCCCGTGGTCATCAAGGACGCCAGCGACGAGGCGGCCGAGGCCATGTCGGTGATCGAGAACTACTACCGCGCCGCCATGTCGCCGGCCGAGGAAGCCCGTGCCGCGCAGCGCCAACTGCTGCGCCAGCGCGGCGACAAGGAAGAAGCCGCCCGCCTCATGGGCTGGTCGCCCGAGGTGTTGGAGCGGCGGCTCGCGCTGATGGCCTGCACACCCGCAGTGCTCAAGGCGCTGACTACGCGCAGCATCCAACTCGGCCACGCCGAACTGCTCTCGGGCACCCCACCGGAGAAGCAGGACGGCGTGCTGACGCAGAAGGTGCCGGTGACCTTGCCGAAGTCCCAACTCGGACGCTATGCGCGCCGGCTGCCTGATGGTTCCCTGGTTTTCGCCGCTTCTGGTCAGACATGCGAAAAGGTTGAACCTTATGCATTCGTATCAGTGCTCAGGCCGGGCCGCCGGCTTTGATCGCATCGTGTAGGCCTTCTCAGTCCGGGAGAGTGTCGAGGATCCGAGGCCGCTACCACGGCATTCTCGATGGACATCTGCGTCCGGCCTATGCGGTGTCCGAGGCGGCATGTAATCAATGTGCGCTGCGTCACGCGTGCGATCGTCCGGGTGAACCGCCCCGGGGCGGTTCACTACCTGCAGCAATGGTTCGCGCCGAGCGACCCGGCGATGGAGCAGTCTCTGCACAACATCCCCGTGTTCCGCCAGTTCGCCGCGCTGAGGGCCGTGGCGCGGTTGCTGGACGAGACGACGATCCTTCGGTTCCGCCACCTGCTTGAGAAGCAGGGCCTGGCAACCGAAAGGTGCCATTGCGGGCACCTGTCTCGCGGTTTAGAGGCCGCCCGCAGGATTGTTCTGTGGCCGGTTCGCCCGAGCTGGCTCGTATGGCACAAACGCGGGCACCGATGCGGGTATGAGAGCTTTGGCCCTAGCGTTCATTCCGGCTGGACTGACATCAGGCCAAACCCCAGTGTTGATCCGAGTCAAGACTGTCTCAATCGCCGCAGCTGACTCTGAAGGCTCGAACGTACAGTGCCCCGCACGGTCAACAATCGTCGTTCTGTAGAGACTCACATCTCCACCATTGGCCTGCATCTTCTGAACATACGAATCGATGATGTTTGGAGGCACCACGTTATCTCCTGTTGTATGCATCCGCAAGGAAGGTATCTTGGGTGTGCCGTGGACTGTTCGTCCCGGCCCGTTCCAGAACGCCGAGGCGGCGGGTTCCGCCTGTACACGGGTCGCGTCCCGCAGTGTTGCAAGATCGGCCTGGAGATTGAGTCCATTTGTCGAGTAAAGCGATAGCACCAGACGCCCGACTGCCGGCTCGGCGCGGGCCAGAAGTTGGGAGTAGTCGATGCCCGCATTCCAAGAGAGTTGCCGAACTGCCGGAGATGTCCCTGCATGCTCAAACATGAATCGAGACTGTCCTCCAGGTTGGGCGGCGTTGAGAAGCACAGTGTCGAAGACTGCACTTTGAAGCGCACCGAGATCGAAGGGATCTGGCTGAGCTCGTGTGGCATTGCTCCACACCGGCCACTGGCCTACTGCAGCAGCAAGCGCAATCCTAGCCCGACCTTCCTGGCTCTGCTGAGCTAGCGTGAGAGCGGCGCGCCATTTTGCAGATTGATCTGCTACGGAAGCAAGATCGGAGAAGCCGACGACCTGCAATTCTGATGCGATCAGCGTCTTCAGCACGAACCACCCATCCAACATCATGTTCATGAGTGGTACCGGCTCATGAGCGCACCCTACAACAACGCCATCAACCTTCTCGGGATAGCGCTCGGCAAAATTTAGAGCAACGAAGCCGCCGCCCGAGTGTCCATACTGGATCACCTTCGTAGGCTTCCCATAGCGCGCGTTGAACATGTCGATGACCGAGATCAGCTCTTGCTGCTCTCGATCCGGATCATAGTTAAAGTTTCTTTGCGGATTTCGACCGGTACCCGAAAGCGCGTAGCCTCGCTGCAACCAGTAGCAACTCCGCGCGCCGTCCTTAGCGGGAACATAGTCAAGGTCGTTGATCAACAAGCCGTTCCAGCCTGTTGGCCGACGCATGCTCCACGGCGACCCGTTTGCAAAGGCGCCCTCGGCCTCCACATAGGTAACGGTCCCATTGCATCCTGTCACTACAACTTCCTGCTGTGTCGGCGGACCATCAGCGTCCTTGTCGCTTCCGCCGCACGCCGTTAGTACAGCTGCCGCTATCACGCCGACGAGGCGCCTCGATTGACAACTGATAGATCCGATTGCCCTCACCTGCCGGTTTGGTTCACTTTTCATGTGGTCTCCTTTTTACATGTTGGTCGGCGCCAGCTAACAGTCGAAAACGAAATCTACCCACTGCGAGCCTCAGGTGCATAGTTTGCCACCTAAGGAAAATAATATTAGGTAACTAATCTTGTGTCAACGGGAGTTATAGACTCGGCATAATTTATTCATCAACTTTTGTTGATGACCTGACTCCAAAGTTCATGGAAAAAGAAGATGCACGCAAGCAGTCGCGGGAAGTGCTGCAAGAACGGCGCAAGCAAGTTATCCGTTTGCATCGAAAAGGTGTTGGCGTGATGCAGATCGTGGAGCAAACCGGGCTGAGTTGGTCTGGTGTCAACGCTGCACTGCGCCTGTTCGAGCAAGGCGGAGCGGCTGCACTCAAGCCACCGCCATCGCCGCCAGCGTTGATCCAGCAACACTTGATCGCTGGCGAGCCTCAGTTTCAGAGCTGCGCCCAGATGGACAAACCCAGCAGAGTTGGCTATGGGCTGCACCGGCGAAACACTCAACCCGC
>JAVLFO010000192.1:0-20032 GCA_046052805.1 Aquabacterium sp.
ATCTACACCCTAGAGTTCGTCGGCAGCGTCAGATGTGTATAAGAGACAGCATCATGAGCTGCCTGTTCGAAGGCTGCCTGTTGGACTTCGACGCTGGCTCGCAAGTGGAGTCGCGTTACTTCGCGGCATGCGTGGTCTCGCAAACCAGCAAGAACATGATTGGCACGCTGTGGCACCAGCTCAATGCGATCAAGAAGGGCCAGTCGCGTCCCCAGGGCTTCCCGCCTTCGAAGGTCCGACGGGTCGGCATCCTGGGCGCCGGCATGATGGGTGCTGGCATCGCTTACGTGTCGGCCAAGGTCGGCATCGAAGTGGTGTTGCTTGACACCACGCAAGAGAATGCCGACAAGGGCAAGGGCTACTCGCAAGGCCTGCTGGACAAGGCCATCTCGCGCGGCCGCAGCACGGTTGAAAAGCGCGATGCGCTGCTGGGCCTGATCAAGACCACCACGTCGTATGAAGACCTGGCTGGCTGCGACCTCGTGATCGAAGCCGTGTTCGAAGACCGCGACATCAAGGCGGTGTGCACCCAGAAGTCCGAGGCCGTGATCCATGCCGAGGCGGTGTACGCTTCGAACACCTCGACGCTGCCCATCACCGGTCTGGCCCAAGCCAGCGCGCGTCCTGCCAACTTCATCGGCCTGCACTTCTTCTCGCCCGTCGACAAGATGCCGCTGGTCGAGATCATCGTGGGCGAGAAGACGTCTGACGAAACGCTGGCCCGTGGTTTTGACTACGTGCTGCAAATCGGCAAGACCCCGATCGTGGTCAACGACAGCCGTGGCTTCTACACCTCGCGTGTGTTTGCGACCTACATCATGGAAGGCCTTGCCATGTTGGGCGAGGGCGTGCACCCCCGCTCCATTGAGGTTGCTGGCCTGAAGGCGGGCATGCCCATGCCGCCGATGGCGCTGCAAGACGAAGTCTCGCTGAGCCTGTCGCTGCACATCGCCGAGCAGACCCAGAAGGACTTGGCCGCCGAAGGCAAGTCCATCCCGGCGCACCCCGCTGCGGCCGTGCTGGAAAACATCGGTGGCAAGCACAAGCGCGTGGGCAAGAAGACCGGCAAAGGCCTGTACGACTACAACGGCAAGGAAAAGACCTTGTGGCCTGAGCTGACCAAGCTCTACCCACCTGTGGCCAAGCAGCCTTCGCAGCAAGAACTGGTCGACCGTCTGCTGTACGTGCAAGCCAACGAAGCCGCGCGCTGCTTCGAAGAGAAGGTCGTGCGTTCGGTGGCCGACACCAACATCGGCTCGATCTTCGGCTGGGGCTTCGCGCCCAACCAAGGCGGTGCACTGCAGTTCATCAACGCCGTGGGTGCCAAGAAGTTCGTCGCGCGTTCGCGTGAGTTGGCCGCGTTGTACGGTGAGCGCTTTGCGCCCGCCGCCATCGTGGTCCAGCAAGCGGCCGAAGGCGGTCGCTTCGAGGACGCCGCATGAGCGTGGCGGCTGGCCCCCTCACCAGCCCTTTGTCCGGCCTGTTGGCGGGCCTGCGCGTGATCGACCTCACGCGCAACCTGCCGGGGCCGTTCGGCACGCGCATGCTGACCGACCTGGGCGCCGAGGTGATCAAGGTGGAGCCGCCTGAGGGCGACCCTGCGCGTCCTTTGGGCACCTTGTTCGAGGCGCTCAACCACGGCAAGGAATGTCGCAAGATCGACTTCCGTGACGCGGCCCAGCTGGCGCAATTGCGGGACTGGCTGGCCACCGCCGACGTGATGGTCGACAGCTTTCGGCCAGGCGTTCTCAAGGCCATGGGCTTGGACTTTGACTCGCTCAAGGCCGCCAATCCCAAGCTGGTGATGGTCTCCATCACGGGCTATGGTCAGCAGGGCGAGTGGGCGCAGCGCGCAGGTCACGACCTGAACTTCATGGCCATTTCGGGCGTGTTGGACCAGGTGCGCGCCACCACGGGCGAGCTGGCCATGTCCAACGTGCAGTGGGGCGATCTGGCCGCAGGCAGCTCGATGGCGTGCATCGCCATCTTGGCCGCCGTGTTCGATGCCGGCCGACGTGGTGTGGGCCGCCACATCGATGTCAGCATGACCCATGGGCTGCACGCCCACTTGGTCATGCCCAAATCGACCTCGGGCTTGTTGGCGCCGATCCTGGGGCACCGCCCTCGGGCCGGTGAAGACATGCTCAATGGCGGCTTGCCTTGCTACAACCTGTACGCCACCGCAGACGGTCGCCACCTGGCGGTCGGCTCGCTGGAGTTCAAGTTCTGGAGGGCCGCTTGCGAGGTGTTCGAGCGCCCCGATTGGGTCAACCGCCATTGGCAACGTGGCGCGCTGCCGGGCACGCCCGACTGCACCGCGCTCAAGGCCGAGGTGGCCGCGTTGGTGGCTTCACAGCCTTTGGCCTACTGGGCGCACCGTTTCGAGTCTGCCGATGCCTGCGTGACGCCGGTTCTGAGTCTGGAAGAGGCCCAGGCTCACCCCTTGTTCGCGCAGGCATCTGTGCAGCCTTGGCAGCAGGTGAATGTGGGTTGATCAGGCCGCTTGGGCGGGCTTGGCATCGACCGGTGCCAGGCCTGTTTTGTTTTCAATCGCCTTCATCATTTCTTTGCGGAAGCGGTTGAGCTCTTGCACGCTGGCAAAGCTGCGGCCCATCAGAGAGCCCAGGTTGTGCAAGATGCGCTCCACCACCTTGGACTCCCACACCGCGTCGAACTGGATTTGCTTGTCCAGCCAAGTCTCCAGCCATTCTGGGTTTGGCAGGCGGGACTGGATGGTGTCGCGCGGGAAGAGCTTTTCGCTCACGTGCAGGTTGGTGGGGTGCAGCGCCTGGGCCGTGCGACGCGCGCTGGCCATCAGCACCCCCACCTTGGCAAAGGCGGCGCGGGCCTCGTCACCGAATTTGTTCATGGCGCGCTTCATGTAGCGCAGGTAGGCGCCGCCGTGGCGGGCTTCGTCGCGCGACAGGGTTTCGTAGATCGCTTTGATGACCGGCTCGGTGTGCCATTCGGCGGCACGGCGGTACCAGTGGTGCAGTCGGATCTCACCGCAAAAGTGCAGCATCAGGGTTTCAAGCGCGGGGGCCGGGTCGAACTCGAAGCGCACTTCGTGCAGCTCTTGCTCGGTGGGCAGCAGGTCGGGGCGGAAGCGGCGCAGGTACTCCATCATCACCAGCGAGTGCTTTTGTTCTTCAAAGAACCACACGCTCATGAAGGCCGAGAAGTCCGAGTCGTCGCGGTTGTCGCGCAAGAACATCTCGGTGGCGGGCAGGGCCGCCCACTCGGTGATGGCGTTCATCTTGATCGTTTGCGCCTGCTCTTCGGTGAGCTGGCTGGCGTCGAAGCGGTCCCAGGGGATGTCGGTGTCCATGTTCCAACGGACGGCTTCGAGTTGCTTGAACAGTTCTGGATACAGCATGGTGATCTCCCAAAAAGGCAGGGCCGCAGGGCGCCCACTGGCGTGCCATTCCCGTAGCTCGTTCAGGCTATACGAGTTTCGTGACAATTTGGATGAATCGAACGCGCGTGCAACGCGTTTCAAGCCTGATTCAGGTGCTCGACCCAGGTCGCCAAGGCGCCAGCGCCTGTTGTACCGAGGCCATGTCGGTGAGCACCAGGACGCCTTCGGGTGGCTTGCGCTGCAGCAACGGGTGCTGCCCACCGGCCCACAAGGCGATGTGGGCAGGCAGCTTCGCGCGGCATTCGGCGAGGGTGTCTTGCACCAACGCAGCCGGGGCGTTGGCCGTGAAACTCAAGGCCAGCACGTCCACCTTGTAGAGCGTGGCCGTTTGCACCAGGTCCCACAGGGGGGTTTGCGGCCCGAGGTTGATGGCCTGGGCTTGCAGCAAGGTCAGCCAGGCCTCCACCATCAACAGGCCCAGCCCGTGGGGCTCGCCGGGGAAGGTGCTCAGCAAGACACGGGGCGCATGGGCAACTGGAGACAAAGGCAGGTCATGGATGGCGCTGTGTAGTGTTTGCTGCAACAGGTGGCTGACCCAATGCTCTTGCGCGATCTGGATGCGACCGCGCAGCCAACCCTCGCCTAAAGCTTGCAGCAAAGGGCACGCCACCGACGCGATGAATTCGGGCAAACCCAGCGTGGCCAGTGCGCGGGCCAGCACATGGCGCATGGCCAAGGGGTCATGTTGCTCGATGCAGGCCATGGCTTGCGGCAGCCAAGGATGGCCGCGCCATGCGGCTTGCTCTGGCGATGTGTACAGGTGGGTGTCGGAGGGCAGCGACGCCTGCCACACCGAAGCGGTGGCAGGCGCGGGCGCGGGCACCGTGCTGCCTTTGCGCCTCGGTGTTGCGCCCATCAAGCCCTGTGCATCGGCACTGCGGCTGGCCAGGGCGCCCAGGTCGACCATGGGCAGGGTCACCACGCGGCCGGGTCGGTGGCCGACGTCCAGCAGGCGCTTGATCACGCGCAGCCGCTCGATCTGGTCCATGGGGTAGCAACGCTCGCCCTGGGTGTCTCGCTCGGGTGCGGGGAAGCCATATCGCTTTTCCCACACGCGCAGCGTATCTTTGCTCAGCCCGGTGTCGCGTTCAACGGCAGCGATCGACATCAGCAGGGGGCGGTTCATGGGGTTTGCATCCGATTGGGTTGGGTCTGCGTATCAGTGTCCAAGCGCACAGACTTTGACCCGTGATTCAATCCATTTTGACGTGGACAAATTCTTGAGCAAATGCGCATGTGTGGCTAATATAGGCTCTTGTTGTCAATTTGACCAAGACAAAAGCGCGCCGTGCGCACCAGAGGAATCCCCATGAACACCCGCCGTTTGTCCTTGCCGTTGGTCTTGTCTGTGCTGGGCATGTGTGCCCAGTCCGCCCTGGCGGCCACAGCCGAAGGCGGCGGCTCACAAGCCGTGGCGACACCGGCCACCGCTTGCCCAGCGTTGCTGAACAAAACCATGCCTCGCTTGCAGGACGAAAAACCCCAGTCGCTGTGCCAGTACAGCGGCCAAGTGGTGCTGGTGGTCAACACGGCCAGCTACTGCGGCTTCACATCGCAGTACAAGGGCTTAGAGGCCTTGTACAGCAAGTACAAAGACAAGGGTTTGGTGGTCTTGGGCTTCCCCTCGGGTGACTTCAACCAAGAAAAAGCCACGAACAAAGAGATTGCTGAGTTCTGCAACAACACCTACAGCGTCAAGTTCCCGATGTTCGCCAAGAGCCATGTGCGCGGCGACGAGGTCAGCCCGCTGTACGCTGATTTGATCAAGGCCTCGGGCACGACACCCAAGTGGAACTTCTACAAGTACCTGGTCGCGCGCGACGGCAAGTCGGTCAAGTCCTACGGCAGCATGACCTCGCCTGACAGCAGCGATTTCGTGCGTGACATCGAGCAAGCGCTCGCTGCCAAGCCCTGAGCGGGAGCCGCGCATGAAACGCATCGCCGTCATTGGCTCGGGCATCAGTGGCCTGGGCGCCGCCCACCGCTTGGCCACGTCGCCGGGCGAGCGCAGCGTGACCTTGTTCGAATCGGGGGACTACTTCGGTGGTCACGCGCACACCGTGGACGTGACCTTGCCAGACGCCCAGGGGCAGCAGTGCACCTTTGGGGTTGACACGGGTTTTTTGGTGTTCAACGAGCGCACCTATCCCAACCTGATTGCCCTGTTCGCGCAGTTGGGTGTGCCCACGGCCAAGTCCGACATGTCGTTTTCGGTGCAGGTGCCGCAAGGCGTGCAAGGCGCCACTGGTTTGCGTCCTGGGCTCGAGTGGTGCGGCTCGAACCTGAGCACGGTGTTTGCGCAGCGCGGCAACCTGGTCTCACGTCCGTTTTGGCGCATGTTGTCTGACCTGATGCGCTTCAACCGCATCACCACCGAGCTCGCATTACACGGGGCCGAGGCACAGTTGCAGCAACCCATTGGTGAGTTCTTGGCCGAGCACCGCTTCAGCGCAGCCTTCCAAGAGGGCTACTTGCTGCCCATGGTGGCTTGTATCTGGTCTTGCCCGTTGCAGCAAATGCTGCAGTTCCCGATCGCCACCTTGATTCGGTTCTGCCACAACCACGGTTTGCTGCAGGTCACCAACCGCCCCCAGTGGTACACGGTGGCGGGTGGCTCGCGTGAGTACGTCAAGCGCATCGTGCAGGTGTTGCCCGATGCCCGCTTGAACACGCCGGTCTACAGCGTGCTGCCACTCGGCGAAGGGGGCGATGCCGGCGTCATGGTGCACAGCGCGCGGGGTGCTGAGCGCTTCGACGAGGTCGTGTTTGCTTGCCACTCAGACCAAGCTTTGCGCTTGTTGGGCGCGGCGGTCACGCAGGCCGAACAGGCGGTGCTGGGTGCCATTGCGTACCACCCCAACCGCGCGGTGTTGCACACCGACACCTCGGTGCTGCCGCAACGCCAGCGCGCCTGGGCTGCGTGGAACTACGAGCGCGCGGCCAATCCCGCCCAAGAAGACAGCGGCGTGTGCCTGCACTACCTGATCAACCGCTTGCAGCCCTTGCCGGTGAGTCAGCCGGTGGTGGTGTCGCTCAACCCCTTGCGACAGCCTCACCCAGACACGGTGATCGCTGAGTACGATTACGACCACCCGGTGTTTGATGCCGCTGCCATTGCCGCGCAACTTGAGCTGCCTGGCTTGCAAGGACGACGCCACCTTTGGTTTGCCGGCGCTTGGGCTGGCTATGGCTTCCATGAAGACGGCCTCAAGTCGGGTCTGGCGGCTGCGTCGGGTTTGCTGGCCAAACATGGCGTTCACTTGCCGGGCGCGGCGTTTGATCTGGCCGACCAGTACCTGCAGCAACATGCCTCAGGGGTGGCCGCATGAATGCGCTGCGGCAAGCCCAGATCGGCTTTGGGCAGGTGCGTCATGCACGGCTCAAACCGGCTCGGCATGCCTTTGCTTACGCGGGCTACTTCTGGCTGTTGCCGCTTCGCAGTCTGGCCCAGGCACCGCTTGACAGCGTCAAGCGCAACACCCGAGGCTGGTTGAGCTTTCACGATGCCGACCATGGCGATGGCCGAGCCGATGCACTGACCTGGTGTGATGAGCTGTTGGTCCAAGCTGGTGTGTGGACGCCTGAGTTGGCGCAAGGCGAGGTCTGGTTGCAGACCTACCCCCGTGTGCTGGGCTATGCCTTCAAGCCCGTGAGCTTTTGGTATGTGCACCGCGCCGATGGTGCCCTGCATGCCGTGGTGGCCGAGGTCAACAACACCTTTGGCGAGCGCCATTGTTATGTGCTGAGCGGCCCTGACTTGCGCTGGGGCCATGAGGTCCAGGCCGACAAGGTCTTTCACGTCTCGCCGTTTTGCCAAGCCGAAGGCAGCTACCGTTTCCGTTTCATGCGCACCGCCGACCGCTTGTTGGCCTGTGTCGATCACGACGATGCGCAAGGCCCCGTCATCACCACCTCCATCAGCGGCGAGCTGCACCCTTTGACGCCGGCCACCGTGCGCCGCGCCGTGTGGGGTTGGCCCGTGATGACGTTTGGGGTGCTCGCCCGCATCCATTGGCAAGCGCTGCAGTTGTGGCTCAAGCGCGTGCCGTTTTTCAGCAAGCCTGAGCCGCCGTCCCACTTTGTTTCTGGCCCACAAGGCCAACGACCATCATGACCCGCACCAACTCTGTGGCTTCATCCTCTTCGTCGAACGCATTCAGCCTGCCGCATGGCGCACCCACGGCAGCCAGGCTGGCGTTGCGCCTGTTGCAGCGCTTGCAAGTGGGCTCGCTCGACCTGCAGTTGCCCGATGGCAGCACCGCCCATTTCGGCAAGGCAGCGCAAGTGGGCTCGAATGAGCTGCGCGCGGCGCTGCGCTTGAACAACTGGAACATGTGCGCGGCGGCCATGAAGTCGGGCGACATCGGCTTTGCCGAGAGCTACATCGCGGGCGACTGGACCACGCCCGATCTGACGGCCTTGCTCAAGGTGTTCATCGCCAACCGCGACCAACTTGAAGAGGCGGTCTACGGCAGCTGGCTGGGCCGTCTGGTCTACCGCATCAAGCACCTGCTCAATCACAACTCCAAGGCCAACAGCCGCAAGAACATCCAGGCGCACTACGACCTGGGCAATCAGTTCTACCGGCTCTGGCTGGACTCGACCATGAGCTACTCCAGCGCTTGGTTCGAGGGCGATCACAGCAAAGACATGGTTGACGCTCAGCGCGCCAAGGTCAAGCGCGCGTTGAATGAGGCTGGTGTCACGGTCGATCGACCCGGTCAGCGTGTGCTCGAGATCGGTTGTGGCTGGGGTGGCCTGGCCGAGATCGCCGCCGCCGAGCACGGTGCGCACATCACTGGGGTGACCTTGTCCACCGAGCAGCTGCAATGGGCCAAAGACCGCATGGCACGCGCCGGCCTGACCGGTCATTCCGACCTGCGTTTGCAAGACTACCGCGACATCCGCGACGCACCGTTTGATGCCATCGTGTCGGTCGAGATGTTCGAGGCGGTCGGCCAAGAGTATTGGGCGAGCTACTTCAGCACCCTGCAACGCTGCCTCAAGCCCGGCGGCAAGGCTTGCTTGCAGACCATCACCATCCGCGACGACCTGTTCGATCGCTACGTGAAGTCCACCGACTTCATCCAGCAGTACATCTTCCCGGGTGGCCTGTTGCCCAGCGATGCCGCTTTTAAGGCCGAGGCCCGCAAGGCTGGCCTGGAGGTGGTCAACACGCTGGCCTTCGGGCCCGACTATGCCGAGACCCTTCGCCGCTGGCGCGTTGATTTTCATCGCCAGATCCAGGCCGTGCAGCGCTTGGGCTTTGACGAGCGATTCCAGCGCATCTGGGAGTTCTACCTCGCGTACTGCGAGGCTGCATTCGACATGGGCAACACCAACGTCGTGCAGTACACCTTGCGCAAGCCACTTTGAGCGCCGACACAGCCCTGCCCAACGGTGCGTGCGCGCGCTATGGCTTGCTGGGCTGGCCGATGGCGTTTGTGGCCATGCCGCTCTACGTGGTACTGCCTCAGCATTACGGCCAAAACCTGGGTGTGCCGCTTGCCTGGCTGGGCGTGATGCTCTTGCTCACGCGTCTGGCCGATGCCTTGATCGACCCCTTGCTGGGCCGCTGGGCTGACGCCCTGTTGCGCCAAACGCGCCGCAGCCTCAAGGTGATGGGCGTGGCGGTGGTCGTGCTCGGCGTGGGCTTTGCGGCGGCGTTTTTCCCGCCGGTCAGGGGCACTTTGCCTCTGCTGTTGTGGTGCGCAGCGGCGCTGGTGCTGACCTTTCTGGCCTTCAGCTTGACCAGCGTGATGCACCTGGCCTGGGGCACGCGCTTGGGCGGCGGCACGGCACAACGCGCTCGCTTGGTCGCTTGGCGAGAGGGTTTTGGTTTGATGGGCGTGTTCATGGCCAATGTGCTGGCCACCCAAGCCGGACTGGGCTGGACCACTGGGGTGTTGTGGGCGGCGCTGGCCATCGGCATGTGGGCCTTGGCCAAGGGGCCTGCGCCCGTGGAAGTGCCTGTGAACGGGCCTGTGGCGGCGCATGGGGTCGCGCCACCGCCTGCGAGCTTGATGCTGCCTTGGCGTGTCGAAGGCTTTCGCCGCTTGTTGGGCTTGTTCTTGCTCAATGGCGTGTCCAGCGCCATTCCGGCCACCTTGGTGCTGTTTTTCATCCAAGACCGCTTGCAGGCGATGGCCTGGGCGCCGGCATTCTTGGGCGTTTACTTTTTGATGGCGGCACTCAGCGTGCCTTGGTGGGTCCGCACCGCCGTTCGGCTTGGGCCCATGCGCGCCTGGGCTTTGGGCATGGCCATGAGCATCGCCTCGTTTGTGGGCGTGCTCTGGCTGGGTGTCGGCGACACCTGGGCTTACATGGCCGTGTGTGTCGCAGGCGGCTGGGCCTTGGGCGCTGACCTGACCGTGCCCGGTACCCTGCTGGCCGGAGTGGTTCAACGCGCCGGTCATGCGCAACAAGCCGAAGGCGCCTATGCTGGCTGGTGGCAGTGGGCCACCAAGCTCAACTTGGCTTTGGCCGCTGGATTGGCGCTGCCCGCCTTGCAGGGCATGGGGTACACGCCAGGGGCACGCGACGCGCAAGCGCTGTCTGCCTTGACCTTGGCTTATGGCCTTTTGCCTTGCGTTTTCAAACTGTGTGCCCTGGCTGGGTGTTGGCGTTGGCGTCGCCATCCGGCACTGGCCTGATCTTTCGGGAGACCCACCATGTCTGTGCCTTCATCACCTTCTTTGGCTTGGCGTGTACGCGCTGCTTTGCTCGGCTTGGCGGCCGCCAGTGTCATGGGCCTGAGCGCATGTGCATCGGCGCCGACGCCAGCCGACTACGCCAAAGAGACGCCCGCACTGAGCCTGCGCGACTACTTCAATGGGCCTGTCAGTGCACATGGCATCTTCACTGACCGATCCGGCAAAGTCGTCAAGCGCTTCACGGTGCAAATGATGGGCCGCTGGCAAGGTGACCAAGGCGTGCTGGAAGAAGACTTCCATTACAGCGATGGCACCCAGCAGCGCCGCGTCTGGCGCTTGACCGACCTGGGACAGGGCAAGTGGTCGGGCAAGGCCGATGACATCGTCGGTGAGGCCACAGGCGTGTCGGCGGGCAACGCCATCAACTGGCACTACACCATGGCCTTGCCAGTCGATGGCACGGTCTACCACGTGCAGTTCAACGACTGGCTCTACCTCATGGATGGCCACACCATGCTCAACAAGGCGGTCATGAGCAAGTTCGGCATCACGCTGGGCGAAGTCACCCTTGCTTTCACCAAACCCTGATGTCACTCAACCCCCGCATCCTTTCGTGGGCCGGACGCACGGTCTGGCTCGTTGGCGCATCCAGCGGCATTGGGCGTGCCACCGCTTCGCTTTTGCATGCACAGGGTGCACAGGTGTTTGTGTCGGCCCGGCAGGTGCAGGCCTTGGACGCCTTTGTGGCCGAGCACCCGGGCAGCCACGCGCTGCCCTGCGATGTCACCGACGCACAAGCCGTGCGAGCGGCCGCCCAGCGCGTGCTGGCATTGAGCGCGGCGGGTCGCCTCGACATGGTCGTTTACTGCGCAGGCCATTACGCCCCCATGCGGGCGCAGGCGTTTGATTTGGCCGAGGCATTGCGCCACCAGCGCATCAATTACGACGGCGCCTTGCATGTGCTCGACGCGGTCTTGCCCACGCTGTGCCAACAGGGCTTTGGCCACATCAGCCTGATCGCCAGCGTCGCGGGCTCGCGTGGTTTGCCCAAGGCGTTGGCCTACGGGCCTACCAAAGCGGCGCTCAACAACCTGGCCGAGGTGCTCTACATCGATCTGCACCCGCAGGGCATTGGCGTGTCGGTGGTCAACCCAGGCTTTGTCGAGACGCCCATGACGGCGGTCAATGACTTCAAGATGCCGGCCTTGCTCACGCCCGCGCAGGCCGCGCAAGCGATGGTGGCCGGCTGGCAGATGGGCCGCTTTGAGGTCCATTTCCCTTGGCGTTTCACTTTGTGGATCAAGTTCTTGCGGCATTTGCCGCATGCGCTTTACTTTGCAGCGGTCAAGCGCTTGACCTGAAGGCTTGGTGACGCTTGCGGCGCAACCCTGAGTCGCGTGAGCCCTTGTTTGAGGGGGCGCGACGTGCATTTCGACACGGCACCCCTTGCAATGCACCGGGCGTCCCTCAAGTTGGGGGATGACGAGGCCGAAGCACCATCCATGATGGCTTCGAGGCCACTGGAGTCGATACATGCACATGCTTTACAACTCAGACAGCTATGCCGTGGTGCAGATCGAGCTCGCCAGCTCCGACATGCCCGTGACCGTGGATTCTGCGCACAACCTCACACGCGGCGGCTACGAGATCGTTGACAAGTTCGCACGCAAAGAGATGTTCATCGAAGGTGCCTTGGCCGAGTCCTTCAAAGAAGGGGTTGAGGCCTTGATCGAGTCCTCGCCCAGCATCGAAGAATTCGACGCCTATCTGGAGCGCTTTGCCGGGATGGCACAGCAGCCCGTCGTGATGCATTGAACACTTTCCCGGCTTGATGTCCCTGACGGGCTCAAGCCACCGCGCACCCCGACCGATAAACGATCACGGACGAAAGTTCAGATCGTCCAAAGTCGGGCCCCCCAGGGGGCTCCTATCGGGAACGCGCATGCAATTCAATTTGTTGGACGTCCACTTCAGCGCTTCGGCACTGGCTGCCGCGTGGCTGCTGATGGTGTACGGCCTGTACCTTCAAGGTCTGGTGGTGCGTCGCATCCGGGCCAATGAGCGCGAAGCCAGCCTGGGCTGGTGGCTCGGCGGCGCCTTGAGTTTGGGCACGGCCATCTGGGCTGAAAGCCTCTTGGGCCTGATAGCCCTGCGCCTGCCCATCAAGGTGGGTTATGTGCCCTCGACGGTGCTGCTGTCGTGGCTGCCCTCGGTGGCCATTGGCGCCACCACGGTTTGGGTGCTCACCTACAAAGAAGCCAGCACGCGCTTGCTCAGCGTGGCTGCGGGCTTGCTCGCGCTGGGCGTTGGCATGCTGACGTGGGTCAATGGCTCGGCGATGGTGTTCTACCCCGGTGTGATCTGGCAAAGCCAGCAGCTGGTGGCCGGTGTGGTGACCATGGCGCTGAGCATGGTCATTGGCTTTGTGGTGCTCAAGCGTGACCTTCAGCACGCACCCAACCAAAAGCGCAACATGATGTCGGCCGTGCTGGCAGGCACTGGCGTGCGTTTGGGCCAGACCCTGTTGATCATGGCCGCTGGTGTGCCCGTGGGCGCCGTGTGCGTCAGTGCCGATCGCTTGTCGGCTGACTCGCTGGAATTCGTGCTCACCGCCACGGTGCTGCTGCTGCTGTTGATGGTCCACATGGGCACGATCCAGGATGCGCACTCGCGCCGCCGTCATGACGACCTGGAGCGCTCGTTGCAGCAAGCGCAAGCCGCTTTGGACGACGCCGTGCTCAACGACATGCCCACCGGTTTGCTCAACCGCCTGGGCATCGAGCAAGCCTTGCGCAATGTTTTGTCAGACGAGGCCCGTGCCGTGCGTGATTTGAGCGTGCTGCGCTTGAACCTCGATGGCTTCAAGGTGATTGTGGAGACCTACGGCCATGACCTGGGCGACACCTTGATGCGCCACCAAGCGGCCCGACTCAAAGGCTTGGTGCGCGAAGGCGATGTTTTGTCGCGCACCGACACCGACGAGTTCTTGCTGATGTGCAAAGGCCTCTCAGACGAGCACCAGCTGGTTCAGCTGGCGCAGCGCTTGTCTGAGGCGGTGAGCCAGCCTTGCTACATCCATGAGCAAGACATCGCGTTGAGCTGCTCCATTGGCATCGCCACTTACCCATCCAGCAACAACGCGGGGCAGCTATTGAGTCACTCGCGTGACGCCATGCTCACCGCGCGCAAGGCCGGTGGCGGCGTGTACTGTTTCTACGAGACCGGCATGGACCGCGTCGGCGCCGAGCAAATTGAGATGCAGCGCGACCTGCGCCACGCCATCGCGCGTCAAGAGCTGACGCTGTACTTCCAGCCCAAGCTGCGCGCCACCGATGGCACGTTGGCGGGCGTCGAGGCCTTGTTGCGCTGGGAGCATCCGCAGCGCGGCATGGTCAGCCCGGTGCAGTTCATCCCGGTGGCCGAGCGCTTCGGCCTGATCGGCGAGTTGGGCCTGTGGGTGCTCGAAGAGGCCTGTCGCCACATTCGCTTGTGGCACGACGAAGGCCTGAACATCCCCGTGGCGGTGAACCTGTCGGTGCACCAGTTGCGCCAGCCTGATCTGGAGCAGCGCGTGCGGGAAGCCCTGAAGAAATACCGCGTGCCGCCCCACATGCTCATCATGGAGATCACCGAATCGGCGGCCATGGAAGACATCGACTATTCGCTGCGGGTCTTCGACATGCTCGATGCCATCGGGGTGCGGCTGTCGATCGACGACTTCGGCACCGGGTATTCGAGCCTGAGCTACCTGCGCCGTTTGCCTGCGCGCCAGCTCAAGATCGACCGCAGTTTTGTGCGTGACCTGGAAAGCAGCCTCGATGCCCAAGCCATTGTGGAAGCCGTCGTGCGCCTGTCGCATGCGCTGGGCCTGAAAGTGGTGGCGGAAGGCGTCGAGACCGAGGTGCAATCGAACATCCTGGCCCGCTTGCACTGCGACGAGTTGCAGGGCTTTTTGTTCGCCCGCCCCATGCCGGCGCAGTTGTTGTTGGCGTGGCTGTCGCAGCGCGGTGCCAACGTGCCAGTGCTGCCCACCGACATCACACCCACGACCTTGTCTGCCAACGACGCCAGCTTGGCCGATGCGGACACCGACATCTGGCCTGACCTGGAGGCAGTGAGTTCATGAACGACGAGCTGGCGCAGCACCACTGGTGGTGGTTGCTCTTTGGTTTGCTCACTGTGGCCGCTTTGATGGCGGCCTTGCGGGCTTGGCTGCAAACGCGTCAGGTCCCCTCGGTGTCGCTCGACCCTGCTGTGGCGGGTGACGTGTCAAGTGCCCTGGCACCTCTGGTGGCGCCCGTCACCCCTGAGCCAGAGGCTGACGCAGCGGTGCCGACCACCACCGCGCGACAGCAGTTGCAAGACGCGCTGACCGGCTTGTCGACGCGGCTGGGTCTGGAGGACAAGCTGGCTGCAGCCTTGGCGCGTTGCGATGCACGCGAGCGCCGAGTGGCCTTGCTCTACATTGACCTTGACGGCTTCAAGCCGATCAACGAGGTGCATGGCCACCGCACGGGCGAGCGGGTCTTGCGCGAGCTGGGCCTGCGCCTGCAGCGCATTGGCCGCACCACCGATGTGGTGGCGCGCATGGAGGGCGACGAATTCTTGATGATGCTCGATGGTGACCCCGACATGTCTTCGGCCGCTTTGGTGGCCGACCGCGTGCGCGACACCTTGCAGCAGCCCTGCGTCGTCGGTGGCGAGTCGGTGGCCTTGTCGTGCGCCATTGGCATCGTGCTCTACCCCGATCACGGCCCCAAGGCCAAGTTGATCGCCCGTGCTGACACCGCCATGCGCACGGCCCGGCAGGCCGGCGGCAACATGCATTGCCTCTTTGATGCGCACATGGACAGCGATCCGCACGTGGGCGTCGACCTGCAGCGCGACCTGCGTCAAGAGCTGCTGACGCACGAAGGCTTGAGCCTGCACTACCAGCCCAAGGTCGATGGACGCACCGGCCAGCTCACCGGTGTGGAGGCTTTGCTGCGCTGGCAGCACCCCGAGCTGGGCCCGATCAGCCCGGCCGTTTTCGTGCCCGTGGCCGAGCGCTTTGGCCTGATCGGTAAACTGGGGCAGTGGGTCCTTGACGAAGCCTGCGCCCAAACCCGCACCTGGGCCGAGCAAGGTCTGCACATGCGCATGGCGATCAACCTGTCGGCCCACCAATTGTGCCACCCTGATTGGGTTGAGCAGGTGCAGCAAGCCTTGAGCCGCCACCGCGTGCCGCCCGAGCTCATCACCTTCGAGGTGGGCGAGTCGGCCGCCATGTCCGATGCCCAGTCCTTGTTGGACACCTTTGAGCGCCTGGCCCACAGCCGGGTGTCTGTGGCAATTGACGGCTTTGGCGCGGGGTATGCCAGCCTGAGCCATTTGCGCAAGCTGCCGGCCAAACAACTCAAGATTGATCGCAGCTTGGTGCAAGGCGTGGATGCCGAGGGCGACGCCCAGACCATTGTGCGTGCGGTCATCAAGATGGCCCACGCCATGGGGCTGCAGGTGGTGGCCGTGGGTGTTGAAACGCTGGCGCAGCAACTGACTTTGCAACGCATGGGCTGTGATCAGCTGCAAGGGCACCTGTATGCGCAGGCCATGTCGCCCGAACGGCTGCGTGCCTGGGCCACAGGGCCTGATTTGCCCTGCATGCAGCCCAGTTTTCAGCAGGCGGCATTCGACTGCGAAGACTCGCCCCATCAAGCCACACAAACCCCTGCCCGCATGGGTTGATCACATTGCCTAAAATGGCAGGATGAACAGCCCCGCCACCCTTGCCCCGATCGCCTCTGGCACCACCGCGCCCGTTGAGCGCCGCCCCTACACCCGTGGGGCTGCCTTGCCCGAGATCATGCGCCAGCGCATCGTGGTGCTCGATGGCGCCATGGGCACCATGATCCAGCGCTACAAGCTGACCGAGGCCGACTACCGCGGGGCCCGTTTTGCCGAGCATGGCAAAGACCTCAAGGGCAACAACGAGCTGCTGCAGTTGACCAAGCCTGAGGTGATCCGCGAAATCCACGAACAGTACCTGGCCGCTGGCGCCGACCTGATCGAGACCAACACCTTTGGCGCCACCACCGTGGCCCAGGACGACTACGAGCTGCCCGAGTTGGCCTATGAGATGAACCTCGTGGCCGCCCGCATGGCCCGCGAGGCCTGCGACAAATACAGCACACCCGACAAGCCTCGCTTCGTGGCCGGCGCCATTGGCCCCACGCCCAAGACGGCCAGCATCAGCCCCGATGTGAACGACCCCGGTGCGCGCAATGTCGACTTCGACACCCTGCGCCAGGCCTATTACGAGCAGGCCAAGGCCTTGCTCGAAGGCGGCTCGGACGTGTTTTTGATCGAAACGATTTTCGACACGCTCAACGCCAAGGCCGCCATCTTTGCGGTCGACCAGCTGTTTGAAGACACCGGCGAGCGCCTGCCCATCATCATCTCGGGCACCGTGACCGACGCCTCCGGCCGCATCTTGTCGGGCCAGACCGTCAGCGCGTTTTGGCACTCGGTGCGTCATGCGCACCCCTTGGCCATTGGCTTGAACTGCGCTTTGGGTGCCACCTTGATGCGCCCCTACATCGAAGAGCTGTCCAAGATCGCCGGCGACACCTTCGTGAGCTGCTACCCCAACGCGGGCCTGCCCAACCCCATGAGCGACACGGGCTTTGACGAGACACCCGAGATCACGGGCGGGCTGGTCGAAGAGTTTGCCAAAGCGGGCTTTTTGAACATCGCGGGCGGCTGCTGCGGCACCACGCCGGACCACATCGCGGCCATTGCGCGCCGTGTGGGCCAGTACAAGCCACGTTGTCTGCACGCAGGCGCAAACGGCTTTTTGTCGGGCCTGGCGGCCTGAGCCTGCCGATCAGAACATCTCGATGCGAGGACCTTCGGCAGCCGCCAACTCCACGGCGGGTGCGCTGCGCGCCAGCGGGGTCGTTCTGCGCTCGACTTCAGCGTGTGCAACGCGCTGCTCCTCCATCACATAGCCCGCCACCCATCGCTGCATGAGCTCTTCCAGGGCTTGAGGCGGCGGTGGTGCCTTGCCGCCCACCAGCGCGTACAAGGCCGCGCTGTGCTCGGCCAAGCTGCCCAAAGCGGTTTCCACCTGCTCGAGCAACTGGCGGTTGATGTCTTGGAACTGCATGTGCCCCATCGCATCGATGATGTCGGTGGTCATGCCCTCCATGCCCTCATCCATGTTGCCCGACAGGTTGACCATGTAGGGCACGACCTCGCTCAGGCTGTTGCTGATCTGGCAGATGTGCGAGGCCAAGTCGCCCAGTTGCGTTGCAGCACCATCGGTTTCAAGTTGGGAGGCAGCCATCAGCTCTCCGTCAATGGCCGATGCCACTGCCTGGATGCCGGCGCCAATCTGACTGGCAGCCTCTGAGGTCTGAGCCGACAAGCGGCGCACTTCGGCGGCCACCACCTTGAAGCCTGCACCTTCCGCCCCGGCGCGCGCCGCCTCGATCGACGCGTTGATCGACAAGAGGTTCGTCTGCCGAGAAATGTCCGCAATCAGCGCCGCCAAAGGCGTCAAATGACGCACCTGCTCGACCACGGCGCGGATGCGCTCTTGGTTTTGGCGGCGGGCTTCTACAAACGCCTGTTGGTGCGCAGAGAGGGTTTCCAGCGTCTCGCCGTTGCGGCCCGCTTCGCTCAGCGAGCTTTGCGACAGCACCTGCGATCGGCCCACGGCCTCTTTGATCTGCTCTTGCAGCAGGGAACTGCGCTGGTGAACCCGGTGCAGGCGCGTGACCATTTCCATCACGGCAGACTCTGAGGTCTTGATGGTCACGGTCACTTGTTTTTGCAAGATGGCAAAGCACTGCTCCAGGCGGGCCAGGTCGTGCGTGATGAGGTCTGGCACGCTGTCCTTGTCACCTTGGCGTCCGCCCAGGCGGAAGTCGGCGGCCACCAGACCCAGCGCCAAGGCGCCCAGCATCAAGGCCGATCGAAGCAGGTCACCGCTTTCGTCGCTCAAAACATGGGCCAATGCGCAGGCAGCGGCGCCAACAACCCAGACCACGCAACGGCTGAGCCATTTGATGCGGGTACGCTGCTGCAAGTAACGCATGGCCTCATCGTCATTGGGCACTGGCGGCAGTGTGCTGGCCGCGTGGACGGGTTCGTTGTTGTGCATCTTGCCTGCCTTGAATCGGGGTCACGAACCCGGCACCACTTGCTTGACCACTTTGACCAAATCCGTTCCTGAGACGGGCTTGACCAGCCAACCTGTGGCACCAAGCTTCTTTGCCTCGTCGCGTTTGGTCTGCTGGCTCTCGGTGGTGAGCGCAAGGATGGGTGTGAAGCGCAAGATCTTGCGGGCCTCTTTGATCAGCAGCAGGCCATCCATCTTGGGCATATTGATGTCCGTGATGATGAGGTCTGGCTTGAGTCCTGCCTTGATCTTGCCGAGCGCTTGTTCACCATCGCATGCGGTGTCTACTTTGAACCCACTGATTTCCAGTGTGCTCTTGAGGCTCATCAGCATGGTGCTGGAGTCGTCCACAACAAAGACGGATTTCACGGGTGGTTCCTCTGAACGATGCGCAGCGTGAACGAGTCTCAGGCCACGTTGCGCTTCAATGCCACGGCCATCCACGGGTCAGGCACGTCGCCGAGCACAGCCGGACGAAGTGCCATCAAAACTTGCACCACGGCCGTGTGCAAATGTTGGCTCTTGCTCAAGTTAACGGCAGGTTTGCTTTGCTTCTTGAGCCATTCCTGAAGGGCCTCGGCGTCTTCAACCGTGACAATTTCTTCAAGCGCTGCGTGTTTTTTCAGATATCGGATACCCATCACACCAACTCCTTGGGGTTGAGAACCATCAGCACGCTGCCATCGCCCATCAAGGCCGTGCCTGCAAAGCCGGTCAAGCCGGCCAGCACACCGTCCAGCGGTTTGAGGATGATGTCTGTGGCACCATGAAAATGGTCCACCAGCAAGCCCACGTTTTCACCACCCATGCGCACCACCAGCACCGCATGTTCGCCGTCTTCGTTCACATGGGGCTGCTCATCGAGCGCCAATAATTCATGAAGGGCACGAAGGGGCACGATGCGGCCGCGCAGCACCGTGGTGCGCGCTTGTTTGAAGTGGTGGATGTCGTCGGCGTGCACGCGCACGGTCTCGACGATCATGTCCATCGGCACGCCAAAACGCCGCTCCCCAGCTTCAATGATCATGACGTTGGTCACGGCCATTGACAGCGGCAGCGACAGCCTCAGCACCGTACCTTGCCCCCAGCGGCTGTTCAGGTCGACGTGGCCATTGATGCGTTCCACAGCGGTGCGCACCACGTCCATGCCAACACCGCGTCCGGAGAGATCGGAGATGGTCTCAGCAGTTGAGAATCCTGGCAGGAAAACGAGTTGCACCGCCTCGAGGTCGCTCAAGGTCGAGGCTTTGTCTGCGGGAATCAGGCCACGCTCGACGGCCTTGTCGCGCACCCGCTGCGGATTCACGCCGGCGCCGTCGTCGTGGATTTCGATGACGACACGGTCTGACTCCTGCCGCGCGATCACGCGTATCGTGCCCTGTGAAATCTTGCCCGCGGCCTTGCGAACATCGGGCATCTCGATGCCGTGGTCCAGGCTGTTGCGGATGATGTGGATCAGTGGGTCTGCCAAGGCTTCGATGATGTTCTTGTCGGCCTCGGTGTCTTCGCCCTCGACCACCAGCTGAACGTCTTTGCCCAGCTTTTTGGCGGTGTCTCTGACCAGGCGGCCAAAGCGCTGAAACACCGTGCCCACCGGCATCATGCGCACCTGCATGATGGCGTGTTGCATGTCTTCCGCAATGCGGTTGATCACCGCGTACTGGGCCTTGATCTCGCGGGCCAGCTCTCGCTGCTGGAAGACGGACTCGGCGCGCTGCGCCAAGTAGGGCAGGGCGTTTTTCGCAACGACCATTTCACCGATCAAGTCCATCAGTCGGTCGATTTTTTCTTGGCCCACTT
>JAVLFO010000193.1:0-6773 GCA_046052805.1 Aquabacterium sp.
CGCCCACGATCACACCCACGGCGAGGTCGATGACATTGCCCTTGACGGCAAATTCTTTGAATTCAGAGGCGATGCTCATGGCTTGTTCCTAGATGTTGAGGTTTGAAAAAAAGTGAAAGATCGGGGCCACTCAAGCGTTGGCTGCCGCTTGCGTGGCCAGGTTTTGAATGAGCGTGTTCAAGCGACCCAAATGAGCCGGCTTGGCCAGCACGGCGTCAAAGCCCAGGCGCAACCAATGCTGCGTCTGCGCCTCGTCGTCGATGGCACTGAAAGCGACGATGGGCATGCGGGGCTCGTCCAGATCCCGCTCCAGGCGCCTGATCTCGATCAAGGCGCGCTCTCCGGACATCACTGGCATGTTGATGTCCATGACGATCACATCGAAAGGCTGCGTCTCGAGTGCGGCCAACCAAGCACGAACGGCCATCAGCCCGTTTTCGACCAAGGAGACACGGCATGGCATCTGGCCCAACTCGGCCAGGATCAACAAGGCGATGGCCGGGTCGTCTTCCACCACCAGCACCCTTGTGTTACCCGAGGACAGCGACATGTGCGCGCACCTTTCGTCTCATGAACTGCATGCCTCGCAGTGTGAGCAACGGTGCGCAGCGCTGCACCCGCCGCAGGTGCAGCACCGACCCAGACTTTGGTCTAGGTCAGCTTGTGCTGGATGGCCAGCACCACGGCCTCGGTGCGGCTGTCGACCTGCAGCTTGCCCAGCACATTGGTGACATGGAACTTGACGGTGGGCAGGGCAATGCCCATCTGGTCGGCGATGTCCTGGTTGCTCATACCTTGCACCATCAACGCCAGGATCTGGCGCTCGCGCGGGGTCAGGTCTGCGCCGGGCACCACACGCTGTTCGTTGGCGATCAAGGCATCGGTGACCTCAGGGCCCAGCACGCGGCGCCCCGCCTTGACCTGCTGGATCATGGTGATCAGCTCTTGCGCCGAGGCGGTCTTGAGCAGATAGCCGCGCGCACCCGCTTGCACAGCGCGGCGCACGGCGTCGGGGTCGAGCATGCTGCTCAAGATCACAAAGTGCGTGTGGGGCAGGCTGGCATGCAAAGCCTGGATCACGCCGATGCCGTCGAGGTGCGGCATGACCAGGTCCACCAAGACCACGTCGGGTTGGCACAGGGGGATCTGGCGCACAGCATCGCGGCCATCGCCGGCCTCGCCCACCAAACGCAGGCCACGCTCGGCTTGGATCATGCCGACCAGACCGGCGCGCACCATGGGGTGGTCGTCCACCAAGAAGATGGTGATCTCGTCAGTCGGTGTCAAACGTCTCTCCCATGTGCACGCACAGCTCGGTGCCTTGCCCAGGCGCGGTGTTCAGCGTCAATTCAGCGCCGATCTCTCGCGCGCGGGACTGCATGTTCTCAAGCCCAAAGTGCCCGGGCTTGGGCACGGTGGGGTCAAAGCCCTGGCCATTGTCGTGGATGCACAGCAAGGCCTGCGTGGGGCTGCGCACCACCCAGCGCACCACCAGCTCGGTGGCGCCACTGTGACGTGCCACGTTCGACAAGGCCTCTTGGGCGATGCGGTAGAGCTGCATGCGCGTGGCCTCGCTGAAGGTGTCACGCGGGGCGATGCTGGCAGTGATCCGGGCCTCGCCGCGCCCATGCAGGGCGTCGACGGCCTGCTTGAGCAACTCGCCCAGGCTCATGCCTTGCAAGGCGTCAGGGCGCAGCTCCAACATGAGCAAGCGCATCTCAGCCAGGGCGCCTTGCGTCAAGCGCTCGATCGACTGGGCCTTGAGCGCCTGGGCCTGAGCCTGCGGGTCATCATGCGCCTGCAGCGCCTTGCTCAGGGTGCCCGCGATCACATTGGCGGCGAACAAGGTTTGCGAGACAGCGTCGTGCAGGTCGCGCGCAATGCGGTTGCGCTCGGCCATCACGGCCAACTCGCGCGATTGCTCGGCCAGCTGGGCATGGCGCATGGCCAGCGCCGTCTGGCTGCCCACCGCCGTCAACAAGCGCACCCGTTCAGCGTCGAAGTAATCCGGGTCTTGGTGGTCCACCCGCATCACACCCAGCACATCGTCGCGGAACTGCAGCGGCAGCGCCATCCACGACCGGCTGCTGCGGTACAGGGCCGAGGTGCGGGCGTCGTCGGTCACGCGGTCCATCAGCCAAGACCAGAAGCTGTGCTGCACGTTGTTGTCGATGACGGGCTGGCGCTCGCTGGCGATGCGCTCGTACTGACTGAGGTTGCCGCGCGACAGGCGCATGCCGGTCAGGTCTGGCCCCACAGTGGCCTCGGCTGCGCCAGACGTGCGGTAGCCCATCAGCACCACGCGCCCCTGCTCGGCCAATTGCTCTTTGGCCCACAGCGACGCACTGCTGTAGCTGAGCGTGCGCTCGAGTGCCAGCAAGGCCTCGTCGACCAACAGGTGCACATCGGTCTGGCGCGCCAGGCCGATCGACAGGTCTTGCAAGGTGCTCAGCTCGTGCGTGCGGGTTTGCAAACGCTGCGTGAGCGCCTCGTTGAGGGCTTCGAGCGCCTTGCGTCGCTTGCGCATGGCCATGACCATGCGCCGCAGCGCCGATGACAGCTGCAAGGCATCGGCGCTCGCGTCAAGCAAGGGCACGTCCAGCGCATCAGAGGCCAAGGGGCTGCGCAGCGTGTGGGCGACCTCGGTGAGCCGCCGTTGGACTTGCATGGCCCGATGGGTCACACCCACGGCCACCAAGGACGAGGCCAAGCTGCCCACGCCCATGGCCAACCAAGCGGGTATGGACACGGAAGCTGACCAAGCCGCCCACGCGACCGCGCCGGCACCTGCCAACACCCCTGCAGCCCCCACCTGCACGGCGAGCGAGCGCCGCCGAACCAGGCGTCGCCAAAGCAGCAGTGGCAAGGGTGGACGGGTGCGCATGCTCAATGGACGGGGCTCAGGGTGCCTGATCGCCGTCGGCTTTGGGCAAGCTGGTGTAGCGGTCGGCCAAAGCCGACAGCAAACGCGCGGCCACGTCTTTGCCACCAAAGCCCAAGGCAATGGCCAGCCCCAAAGACAAAGCGCCCACCACCGCACCGAAGGCGATGACGATGATGTCGGCGGGCAGACCCGACTGCCGCAAGGCCAGCGCGGCCGTGAAGAACAAGATGGCCACGCGAGCGGCTTGTGCCCACGCCCGCGCCTGGTGGGTGCCACTGGCCACGATCGACTGCGCGGCCACCGCAGAGAGCCACAAGCCCAAGGTCATCACCATCATGGCGGCGACCAGTTTGGCCATGACGCCACCCAGCAAGGTCACCGCGTCGGTGAGCACCGCAAAGCCCAGCACCTGGCAAGCTTGCGTGACGGCGGCCATGACAAAGGCCACCATGACGATGCCGCCCACCAGCTCAGACACATCGCGCCCGGCCAGCTTCCAGTTGTCAGGCAGGCCCATGCGCGCAGGCCAGCGGTTGACACCCGCACCGGCCAAGACCGTGGTCAAGAGGTTGGCCACCACACGGCCCATCAAAGCACCCAAGGCAATGATCACGGCCGCAGAGATCAGTTTGGGGATGAGCTCAACCACCGCGTCCAGCATGTGCCCGACCGGACGCGCAATGGCGTCCAGACCCAAGGTCTGGAAGGCCGCGGTCAAGGTGGGCAACAAGATGAAGCCAAACACCACCGAGCCAGCCATGCCGGCCAAGGTGCGCTCGCCCAGGGCGGTTTGCAAGCCCATGCGGGCCGCCAGCTTTTCAGAGCCCGCAGCGGTCAGCAGCCCTTCGACGATTTGGCGCACGATGCGCGCGGCCAGCACGCCCACGCCCAGGATCACGACCGAGCCAAAGACGTTGGGCACAAAGCCCATCAGCCTGGACATCATCACGTTGACCGGGTCCAGCAAGGCCTGTAGCTGCAAGGTGCCCAGCAACGCCGGCAAGGCAAACAGCCACACCAAGCCTGAGGCGACCTGCGCCAGGATCTGACCCAGTCCGGGCGTCTTGAGACGAGCCTCCAGGCCGGCGCTTTGAACCGCCCGGATCAGGGCCGCCCGCGACAAGCGCGCAGCGAGCCATGCCGCCGCCAAGATGGCAGCCGCGCCTGCCAAGCGAGGCAGGTAAGGCCCCAAGTTGGCAGACAGCATGTTTTCAATGGGGGTCCAGGCGTCCATCTGACTCGCTCCAAGGGTGACGGGTCCGCCATCGGACCCGCAATCAGGGCTGCATCTTACGCAGCACCCTGAGATGCCTCACCGCCTTTGTCAAGCCAGCTGCACGAGCTTGGCAATTTGCGTGGGTGTGGGCGCGGGCCAACCGGCTTCTTTGCACACCCGCAAGATGGCCTCGTTGGTGTCGAAGTAAACCTGCCAGTAGTGGTCGGTGTGGCAATACGGGCGCACCGATATCACCGGGCCCACCAAGTTGATGTCCATCACATTGACCTCTGGAGCGGGGCTTTGCAGCACGTTGGGCAAGTTGCCTACCGCGACGCGCAGCCGAACCAGCGCCTCTTGCACATCGACGCCGCCTGCGATCTGCGCGGTGCGCTCGACACGGCGAGCCGGCAAGGCCGAGAAGTTCTGGATGGTGTCGCCAAAGACACGGCCATTGCCCACGATCGTCATCACGTTGTCGGGGGTGATCATGGTGGTGCCAAACAGGCCCAGCTCGTGCACGGTGCCGGTCACACCGCCGATCACCACAAAGTCACCAACCTTGAACGGGCGCAAGACCAGCATGAAAGCGCCTGCAGCAAAGTTGCCCAAAAGGCCGCTCCAGGCTGCGCCAATGGCCATGCCTGCGCCCGCCAACAAGGCGGCGAACGAGGTGGTCTGGATGCCAAAGAAGCCCAAGATGCCCAGCGCCAAGGCCACATTGAGCGTGATGGCCACAATCGAGCCCACGTATTTGGTCAGCGTGGGGTCGACATGGTTGCGGTTCATGGCCGCTTGCATCAAGCCAATGACGCGCCCAATCAACCAGCGGCCCACGATCCAAAACGCCAAGGCGGCCAGGATCTTGATGACCAGGTCCATGGCCGTGGTAGCCAAGAACGTTTGAACGGACTGAAGATAGTCGGGCATGTGAGGCTCCCTGTTTTTGTGATGAGATGAAGTGCGGGCTCAGCTGCCCAGCTTGACGTTGATGCCCGTGAAGAACGAGAGATCGGACTTCTTGGCGCCGGCTGCGGGCTTGCTGTTGTAGGTCTCGGTCAAGCCCACGTTGAGCGACAAGGTGCTCGACATCGCCACGCTCAAGCCTGCATTGAGCTTGGCCAGGTTGGACTTGGTGCCGCTCAAGCCGGGGTAAATCTCAAAGCGCTGGTTGAACGAGACCGTGTCGGTCAGCTTGTGGCTGGAGGTCTCACCCAGGATCAGACCCAAGGTCGAGAACTGTTGCTTCGTCTGGCCACCGATGGTCTGGTCGTGGCCGTAGCGGGTGATCACCTCGCTCACACCGCCGTACACATCGAAGGTGTCTTTCAGCGTTTGCACCCAGTGGTAGCCCACGCCGGCGCCCAGCAAGGTGCGCAGCGACAGGTCACTGACGCGGTCGTGCTCGAAGCCCAGCTTGCCAAAGCCAAACCATTGGGGCGTGAGGTTGTGGTCGTACTGACCTGCAGCACCCCACTTGCCAGCGGTCGTGACCTTCTGGCCATTGACCTCGCTCTTGCCTTCGTTGATGTAGCCCGTGGTGCTCATTTTGTCTTGCGCGGTTTGACGCGCCAGGTCGACATTGAGCAGCAGGTTTTGCGTGCGGGTGTTGCCCGACGAGGTGTTCAGTGCCGCGCCTGCGACACCGCGCCATTGGCCATCGGCATCGGCGGCCATGGCGTGGCCTGTGATCAAGGTGGCGATCGCGGCCATCAGGCCCAGAGAGCGTTTTGTCATGTCCTGGCGTTCTTTCTGAAGTGTTGTGAGACACAGCAGATGCTAGGCAGGACAAGCGCCGCACGCCCCAGCCCACAGGCTCGATGCAACCTAGACCAAAGTCGGGGATGACGCGGACATCAACACCTCAATTAAAAGTGCGTTTTGCACATATATGCTCGCAGCATCCGCTTGGGCGCAAAAAGTGGACTACAGCTTCTCCGGCATCTACAACGCCAACGTGAACGGAGCCGGCGTGTCGATGGGCTACACAGGCTCATTCACCATCGTCGAACCTCTCGAGACGAGCGTGAAGCCGGCTTATGCGGCCGACGTGACCGCACCCAACATCGCTGCGGTCTGGTCTGGCACCTCGCGCTTTTACACGGGCATCAGCGACCTGAGCATCAACTTCGCCAACGGTGCGTCACTCAGCGCTGCGAACCTGTCGCTGGTGCTCAACAACACCACCTATGCGGGCCCCGGATCGCCCTACCCGATGGGCCTGTCAGCGCAATTGTTCACGCAAGGGACAAGCACCCTCGGGATGACGGCGTCGATGGTCTGTGCCAACGGCACCATCAACGCGGTATGCGACCAGAGCGGCGACGACCCGCTTTACCGTCAAGGTGACGCCTCTGACATCGCTGTGCAACGCTTGACCGGCGTCTACTTTGCCTTCTCAGGCGCGCCGCTCGCACCGGCCGATGCTGGCGTACCCAATCTGGTCAACGCATTCAGCGAAGGTGGCTTGGGCGTGTACTCGGTTGACGACCAAGGACACCCCGTCACCACCTTGACCAGCTTTGGCAAGTTCTCGTCGGTGACATCGGCCTCGGCCGTGCCCGAACCCAGCGCATGGACGCTGATCTCTGCCGGCCTGCTTGCCCTGGTGTGGGTGGCCATCCGCAGAGGCTCCAACAAGCACTGAGCCGGCAGACTCAGGCGGCCGTCCAC
>JAVLFO010000194.1:0-4898 GCA_046052805.1 Aquabacterium sp.
ACTGGATCACGGTGAACTACCGCGAGGCCTACGGCATGTACGCCTGCAACGGCATCTTGTTCAACCACGAGAGCCCGGTGCGCGGCGAGACCTTCGTCACCCGCAAGATCACCCGCGCCATCAGCCGCATCGCGCTGGGCCTGCAGGACTGCCTGTACCTGGGCAACATGAGCGCGCTGCGCGACTGGGGTCACGCCAAAGACTACGTTGAGATGCAGTGGTTGATGCTGCAGCAAGAAGTGGCTGATGACTTCGTGATCGCCACGGGCGTGCAGTACAGCGTGCGCCAGTTCGTTGAGTTCTCGGCCAAGGAGCTGGGCATCACCCTGGCCTTTGAGGGCGAAGGCGAGAGCGAAGTGGGCAAGGTGGTGGCCATTGAGCCCGTGAACGGCGAGATGTTGGCCTCGTGCAAGGTGGGCGACGTGATCGTCAAGGTTGACCCCCGCTACTACCGCCCCACCGAAGTCGAGACCTTGCTGGGTGACCCGGCCAAGGCCAAGGCCAAGCTGGGCTGGACGCCAACCACCACGCTGGCCGAGCTGGTCAAGGAAATGGTGCTGAGCGACTACACCTCGGCCAAGCGCGACAGCCTCGTCAAACAGGCCGGCTTCCAGGCCTATGACTATCACGAGTGATTCGGCGGCACCTGCGCATCGCCGTTTGAGGGTATTGGTCGTCCACAACGCGTATCAGCAGCGTGGCGGCGAGGACAGCGTCGTGGAGGCGGAGTTGCACTTGCTCCGCCAGCATGGTCACGAGGTGGAGTTGCTGCTCAAGCACAACGACGAAGTCAAAGGCATGTCTTTGCTTGGCGTTGCTGCGCAGACCCTGTGGTCTCAGCCCACGTTTCGCTGGGTCATGTCGCACATTGAGCGCTTCAAGCCCGATGTGATCCATGTGCACAACACCTTGCCGCTTGTCTCTCCGTCGGTGTTCTGGGCGGCGGCCAAGGCCGGTGTCGCTGTGGTTCAGACCCTGCACAACTTCAGGCTCTTGTGCCCGCAAGCGACCTTTTTGCGCGATGGTCAGGTGTGCGAGAAATGCGTCGGCCATGTGCCTCTCGCCGCAGTGGTGCACAAGTGCTACCGCAACTCTGCCTTGCAGACGGGCGCTGTGACGGCCATGCTGGCTTTGCACAGGGGGGCGGGGACGTTCTCTCGCAAGGTGACTCGCTACATCGCCCTCAATGAGTTTTGCAAGTCGAAGTTTGTGGCGGGTGGGTTTGAGCCCGCTCAGATCAGCGTCAAGCCCAACTTTGTGGATTGGGTGCCTCAGCCGCAATGGGACGATCGCCAGGGCGGGCTCTACATCGGGCGTTTGTCTGAAGAGAAGGGCATCACCGTGTTGGCTGAGGCCATGGCGCGCGATCCTGGGCATGCGTTGCAGGTGATTGGCAGTGGACCTTACGAGGCGCAGGTGCGCGCGGTGGCGGGTGAGGCTTACCTCGGGTCCAAGGCCTTGCCGGAGATTTTGAACCGCCTGTCGACGGCGTCTTATCTGGTCTTGCCCAGCCTTTGTTATGAGGGCTTTCCTCGGACTTTGGTGGAGGCGTTTGCCAACGGTGTGCCAGTGATTGCCAGCCGGCATGGCTCATTGCAAGAGTTGGTGCGCGAGGGGCAGACCGGCTTGCTGTTTCGCCCGGGTGATGTGGCCGATCTATTGGAGAAGCTGAGCTGGGCGAGATCTCACCCGCATGAGATGGCAGCGATGGGGCGTGAAGCTCGCGCCGAATACGAGCGCAGTTACACGCCTGATCGCAACCATGCGCAATTGCTCGACATTTACCTGCAGGCGATGGCCGATGTCCGCTAACCGCTCGGCTTTGTGGGTGTTTGCTGACCAGGCCTTGGTCAGTGGGTGCAACTTTGCCGTCAGCGCCCTGATGGCGCGCTATTTGGGCGTTGCCGATTTTGGCGAGTGGATTTTGATTTTTGGCTTGGTGTTGTACGCCAACACGGTGGCGGGTGCGCTGCTGTGGTTGCCGATGTTGACTCTGACGCCGCGACTGACCAGCGAGCTTGAGCAGCAGCGATTTTTGCGGGGTGCGTTCGCCTGCCAGTGGGTGCTGGCATTGGGCGCCTCTGCGTTGTTGTCAGGCTGTGCAACTTTGGCGGCATGGCTCAAGCCCGAATGGTTGAGCGTCGACGCCGCATTGCTGGTCGGGTGCGTGACGTTGGCTTTCCAGTTGCAAGATTGGCTGCGGCGCTATTGTTTTGCGGTGGGTGAGCCCAGGCCTGTTTTCTGGCTCGATCTCCTGGCCTACGGCGGTCAAGTGGGCGCGGTGATCGCATTGCACGTACTTGGCCTGCTTCGTCTGGAGACGGCCCTGGCTGGCGTGATGTCAGCATATCTGCTGGCCTTTGTCGCCGGCTACCATGCCTTGAACGTCAGGCCCGACTGGGCCGGCGCCAGGTACTCAGCCCGCGAATTGTGGCAAGCAGGGCGAGCCTACCTGGTCGGTGAGCAGTTGCAATGGGTCGGGACAGCGGGTGTGTTGTACGTCAGCGCGCACTTGATGGGGCCCCAGGCTTCGGGCGCTGTGCGCGCAGTGCAGACTTTGTTGGGGCCAACAAACATGCTCTTTCAAGCGTTCAACAATTTGCTCATGCCCAGGAGTGGGGCGGTTTTTCGAGACGGCGGTGACGCCAAGCTCAAAAGGTACTTGCTCCGCGTGTTAGTCGGTTATGGTTTGCCGCTGGGGGCTGGGTTGTTGGTGCTGTCGATCTGCGGCAGTGCGGCGATGACGCTGGCGTTCGGCGCCTCATTTGCGAAGTACGGCGCCTTGGTCGGCTTGCAGTGCGTACAGGTTGCGCTGACCTTCCTGTGGTTGTTGGCGCTTTTTCGCGTGCGAACTTTGGGCCGAACTGATCTGATCGTGCGAGCCGGTGTGGCACAGGCCGTCGTTTCGCTGGGGGTGGTTCTCGTGGCGACGTCGCACTTGGCCGAGTCCGGGGTGGTTTTGGCGTCAGGTTTTGGCGTATTGGCTGGTTTGTGGGTGCTTTTGAAATGCTGAAAATCCCGTTTTTAAGTCGTCGCGCGACCGTGCTCGCCGATCCGACCTGGCGGCCCGATGGTCCGCCTCGCACCATCCATTCGCTGGGAATGTCTCCGCTCGTTTTGACGCTGGTGGTGGCGCTCTCTGCGTTGTTTCTGTTTGGGCTCGGCGGTTTTTTGGCGCTTGCGCCTATTTTTGGCGTGGTTCTCGTGGTTGGGCTGTTGTTGCTCGCCGGCTTTGTGGCCCTGGTTGCCAAGCTGGCCCCGGGCGCACCTTGGTGGATCAAGAGCGTTTTCCTGACGATATCTGCGTTGCTCGTGTTGAACGTTGGGTTTGGCGCAATTTTCTTGGGGCCCAAGAGTGCACCCGTGCCGCTGACCGACATCGTGCTGGTGTTTGCCTTGCTTGCTTGCGCCACCCACGTCTTCAGTGAGCGCAACCGGATTCATTTGCCCTGGGGGATCTGGGTGATCTTTTTCTGGGTGCCAATGAATGTCTCAATCCATTTGCCAGCGGACTTTGAGGCTTTTGGCATGACGGCGGCACGCGATGCCATTCGCATCGTGGAGATGCTCTACATCATTCCGGGCTATGTGGTGATCCGCATTGCTTTGCGCTCAGGTGAGCAAGGCAAGCGTTGGTTGGCTTCGTTTGTTTATGGCACGGCCGTTGTGATGGGTGCGTATGGATTGTTGGTTCCTGTTCAATCCACAGTCAGTGCCATATCACCGGCGTTTCCGGGCTTGTTCAAAAGCGAACCGATTCTGGGTGGATACCAAACTTGGCCCTTGGTTGGGCTCATGAGTATTTTCGGCGTCTTGTTGTGGCGTTGGGCTTTGCCCAGGAAGTTGACGCTCATGGCCCGCCTGCTGTCCAGCATGATCGTGGTTTCAGGTTTGGTGGCCTTTGCTGTTTTGCAATCGCGCGGTGCTTACGTGTTTCTTGCCATCGCGCTCGCGGTGCTGGCCTTCATTGGTGGGCAGGGCAAGCAGGTCGGCAAGTTCAGCGGTTTCGTGGCTCTGTGCTGCGCTGGCCTGTTGGTGATTCAGGTATCCGGCCTCGAATTCAAAGGGCGCGTAGGGCAGTTGAGCCTGACCGGCATTGTCGATCACGTGTCGACTTTGACTGGTAATTCTAGAAACGCTGAATTCAATGGTGCAGCAGGCGGCATTTCGCAGCGCAAGGCATGGCGCGATTATTCGTTGAGCTTATGGAGTCAGAGTCCCTCCACGCGCATTTTTGGCGTGGGTTTTGGTCGGTACCTGACAGACATGGTTAATGTAAATGAAGATGGCCAAATGGTGGGGGTGCAAGATCCTCACAACAGTTTTGTGACCATGCTCACCCGATCCGGCTTGATCGGCTTGGCCATCATGCTGGCGGTGCTGGCCTGGGTTTTTTATATGGGCTATTTTGGGTATCGTCGCTTTAGATATACCCAGCGGCCGTTGGCTGCATATTTTCTATGGGTGATGCTGTTCCAGATCTACTGCATGATCAGTGCATGGGGCGAGCCTCACTATGAGGTTGCGCACTTTCTCATGCCCTCGTTCTTCATCTACGGTGCCACCTGGGCTGTGTGGGATTTTTATGCCGCAAAGACGCCTAAGGCCGGGGCAGTGCTGGGCGTGAAGACCGGACTGAACCTCCGATAAGATTTGGTTTTATCAATAAGGGAGAGTGTCAGTGGCGGAAAAGAAGAAGAGAATTCAATACCTTGATGGGCATCGCGGGCTGGCCATCTTGCTCGTTGTGTTCTTTCACGCATATGCACGGTGGACGGGGTTGGTGCCTTACGGTGCTGAATACGCGGAAATTCCAGTTTTTAAATATGGAAAGTTCGGCGTGGAGCTGTTCTTTCTCTGTCTCTTATACACATCTGACGCTGCCGACGACTAGTCGA